>JAHLFD010000025.1:0-8202 GCA_018883975.1 Candidatus Niameybacter stercoravium | reverse complement strand
ATTTAACCTAATGGATGATCAGCTCACATGGGCAGATGAACATCGTATTGGCGTAGCAGATGGTGTAGATCCAGAAATTATTGAAGCCTTAAGAGCTAACTTCTTAGGTGAATGTAGTGAAGTAGGAATGTACTTAGCTATGAGCCGTCAAGCAGATAGAGAAGGCTATCCAGAGGTGGCAGAAGCTTATAAGCGTATTGCTTATGAGGAAGCAGACCATGCAGCTAAATTTGCAGAACTTTTAGGTGAAGTTGTTAAAGCAGATACCAAAGCAAACTTGCAAGTACGTGTAGATGCAGAGTTTGGCGCATGTGATGGTAAAAAGAAACTTGCTACACTTGCTAAGCAGCAAAACTTAGATGCTATTCATGATACAGTGCATGAAATGGCTAAAGATGAAGCAAGACATGGTTGTGCCTTTAAAGGGTTACTAGATAGGTATTTTAGCTAGGAGGACATAAGATGACAAAAGTACATTGTAGTGTAACAAATTGTTCTTATAATAATGACCGCGTATGCTATGCTCAGCGTGTAGCTATTGGTGGGCAAGGAGCAGTAGAAGATGAAGCAACTTGCTGCGGCACTTTTTTGAACCAAGATGTGTATAGTAACTTGGCAGAGCACACAGAATATAAATCACCTTGTTCATGTGTAACCTGCAGTGTTGCAACTTGCACTTATCATGCAGACCATCAATGTACACTTAATAGTATTGATGTAGATGGTTCAGGACATGCTGCTATTTATATAGAAACATGCTGTTCAAGCTTTAAACCTCAATAAGTAATCCCCGAAAAGTTATTAAGGTAATGGTAAACTTTTCGGGGATTTTTATATTTTATTCATAGATTACGCGTAAGCTAGCATTAAAGCGTGGACTATTGAATATATATGAAGGGAAGTTATGTGCAAATGAAAGATAAAATAACTTTGAAAGAAGCTTGTAGTATTCCTAATCTTTTATGCTATGTAAGAATATTACTTATCCCACTTTTTATATGGCGTTATATGACAGCAGTAAGACCTGAAGATTATTATATAGCAGCAGGTACTATTATTGCATCTGGATTGACAGATTTTCTAGATGGCTTTATTGCAAGGAAATTTAATCAGGTTACAGAACTTGGCAAGGCTATTGATCCTATTGCAGATAAATTGACCCAAGCAGCTATTGCATTTGTGTTAGTATTTAGATTTGAGTGGATGTGGATGTTACTTACAGTATTTGTTATTAAAGAAATTACAATGGCTATTAGTTGTCTGGTGCTTTTAAGAGAAGGTAAAAAGCTAGATGGTGCTCTGTGGTATGGTAAAGTGTGCACAGCGGTGTTTTATTTTACCATGATTATTCTTATTGTCATTCCATCTCTAAACCTTACCAGTGTAAATATTTTTATAGCAGTAACCACAATCATGCTTCTATTTGCTTTTTTAATGTATATGCTAATTTTTATTCGTATGAAGAAACAGTAGTACATACTTGACAAGTCATACAACTTGTGTCATGATAAGGCACGACAATAGAAAACAGACAAGAATATAAGGTGCTTGTAAAAAGCTTAATAGGGAAAGTTAAAAGCTGCAGCCCCCGCTACTGTTGATAGGGACAAAGGTGAAAGATGCCACTGTAACAAAGTTATGGTAAGGCTCACCGGAGGATGAACTATTAGCCAGGAGACCTGCCTTATAGGATAAACGTATTCTTTCGGTGGGAAAGACGTATGGGTAAAATGAGGCACAAATCTGTACGTATATTTTCAGTTAGCAAGGAGGATACTTGCTAACTTTTTTTATTGTAACCATTTATAAGGAGGTTTTTATGAGAAAGCCTAATTTAATGTTTCAAGGAACAGCATCTTCAGTAGGCAAGAGTGTACTTGTTGCAGGGTTATGCCGTATTTTATACGAAGAAGGGCATAAGGTAGCACCTTTTAAATCTCAAAATATGAGTTTAAACTCTTTTATTACAGAAGATGGGAAGGAAATGGGAAGAGCTCAAGTTATGCAGGCAGAAGCTGCAGGTGTTAAGCCTTCTGTTTTGATGAATCCGGTACTTATTAAACCTACAGGTGAAATGAAAGCCCAATATATTATAGAGGGTGAAGTGTATAAGGATATGACAGCTATGGATTATCATCAGTTTAAGCCTACTCTTAAGCATAAAGTTAAAGAAGTTTATGAAAAGCTTGAAGCTTCCTTTGATGCTATTATTTTAGAAGGAGCAGGTAGCCCTGCAGAAATTAATTTAAGAGAAGGCGATATTGTTAATATGGGGATGGCAGAGCTGGTAGATGCACCTGTTATTCTTATTGGTGATATTGACCGTGGTGGGGTATTTGCTTCATTAGCTGGAACCATGCTCCTTCTTTCTGAGGAAGAGCGTGCCCGCGTTAAAGGTGTGATTATCAATAAATTCCGCGGAGATGTAGAGATTTTAAAACTAGGACTTAAGATGTTAGAAGACATTATTAAAGTGCCTGTATTAGGAGTAGTTCCATATTTTAAACTAGCACTTGAGGATGAAGATAGCGTAAGTGATATTTTCTACGCGCAAAAAGCAAAGGATGAAAATGATTTAGTTATTAAAATTATTCGTTTGCCGTATATGTCTAACTTCACAGATTTTAATATTCTGTATTCATTAGATGGTGTCCATGTAAGTTATGCTCACACCAAAGAAGAACTAAAAGAAGCTGACCTTATCATTATTCCAGGCTCTAAAAATACTATTAAGGATTTGAATTACCTCAAGCAGAATAGCTATGATAAATGCTTAAGGGAACTTAAAGACACGGGAGTAGCTATCTTTGGCATATGTGGAGGCTATCAGATGTTAGGGCGTATGCTTCACAATCCTTATCATATTGAAAATAATATTGAACATATGGAAGGGCTTAATCTATTAGAAATCGATACACAGTTTGAATGTGAAAAGACAACAACTCAAGTAAGTGGATGCATCGTGAGTGAAACAGGACTACTTAAAAACTGTAAAGGGGCTTATGTGGAAGGGTATGAGATTCATATGGGCCAAACTATTTGGCAAGGTGAAAGCGTGGAGCCTTTTGTAGAAATTCAGGTGTGCCTAGGTGAGCAAACTTCTAGAATAGAGGGTTATAAAGCAAGTGAGGCAGATGTTTATGGCACTTATATACATGGTCTATTTGATCAAATGAGCTTTACGCTAGCTTTTCTTAAGGCGTTAGCTCAAAAAAGAGGAAAAATAGAAGAGCGTATTGAACTTAGAAATGGTTATGAAAGTGATTATGCACGCTTTAAAGACCATGAATACACTAAACTTGCTAATATTTTAAGAGACCATTTAGATTTAGAAGCTATTAAACATATTTTATATCAAAACTAGTAGACTGTGGAGGAAAAAACATGAAAAAATTTTTAAAACAACTTACATTACTTGGCTTGGCAGGAGCTATGATATTCGGGACAGTAGGATGTAGCCAGCAACCAAAAGAAGCACCAGCAGAAGAAAATGTTCAGGGGCAAACTGAGCAGGTAGAAAATACCTTCCCTGTTACAATTACAGATTCTACAGGTACAGAAATTACAATGACACAAGCGCCTGAGCGTATCGTTTCCTTAGCACCAAGTACAACAGAGATTTTAGGTGCATTAGGAGTAACAGATAAGTTAGTCGGAAGAACAAAATATTGTGATTTCCCAGAAGAAGCTTTAGCTGCTGAAGAAGTAGGAGGGACTTCTAATCCTAATATTGAAACAATTGTAGCTTTAAATCCAGATTTAGTTGTAGCTTCTACACATGTATCTGATGAAGTCATTAGTAAATTAAGAGAAGTCAATATTCCTGTAGCTTTCTTAAATGAACAAGAAGACTTTGATGGAACATATTCTGCAATTGAGAATATTGGTCTTTTAGTAGGACGCTCTAAAGAAGCGGAAGCTGTTGTAAATGAAATGAAAGCAACAGTTGAAAGCGTTGTAGAACGTATTAATAATTTAGAAGAGGATGAAGTAAAACCTCGTGTTTATTATGCAGTATGGGCAGGAGATAGTGATTCAACAGCAACAGGGGACACATTTATTGGACAAATGATTGAACTTGCAGGTGGTGATAATATTGCAAAGGATGCTACAATGTGGAGTATTTCTAAAGAAAAAATTGTTGAAGGTGATCCAGATATGATTATTATACCTGCTGGAAAAGGGTTAAAAGAAACGCTTATGACAACAGACTTCTATAAAGATTTACGTGCTGTTCAAGAAGGACATATTTATGAGATTGATGATAATATGATTTCAAGACAAGGGCCTCGTCTTGCACAAGCTTTTGAAGATCTCGCACAAATTATCCACCCTGAAGCTGAGTAAGCAATGAAAAGAATAAGGGAATATTATAAAGTAGGCAATATAGGTTTGCTATATTGCCTACTTATTATAAGTGTTATTATACTAGGCATCTATTCTATAACGATAGGTGTTTCTAAAATAGAGGCCTTAGATGTTTTTGAAATTATAAGCCAGCAACTTTTTGGATTTCCAGAGCATCTAGCAGTAGGTGAAGGGCAGATAACAGTTATTATGAATCTACGTATTCCACGTATTTTAATGGCTCTTTTAACAGGTCTTAATTTAGCTGTAACAGGTGCTATTTATCAGTCACTTTTTAAAAATGATATGGCAGATCCTTTTATGTTAGGTATTTCCTCTGGAGCTTCATTAGGTGCGGGAATTGGTTTCGTAATAGGAGGCTTTACACCTTTTTATGCTTTTTTAGGTGCACTCGCAGCAAATATAGTTGTAGGTATGCTAGCAGGACTTAAAGGCAAGACCTCAACCATACGTCTTCTTTTATCAGGTATTGCCATTAATTACTTTTTTTCTGCAATTCTTTCCTTTATAAGGATCTATTCAGATGATAAAAACCTTACCTTATTCTCTTGGGGAATGGGTTCTTTAGCAGGAGCATCTTATAAGCGTGTTATCATCTTAGCCTGTGTGACTTTCCCAATTCTTTTGGTTTTTTTGCTTCATAGAAAAGAGCTTAACCTTTTATTAATGGGTGAACAAGCTGCAAAGGCAATGGGACTTGATGTAAATAGGCTAAGAAAAACATTTCTTGTTTTAAGTAGTATCCTTGTTGCCACAACAGTATGTTTTACAGGAACCATTGGCTTCGTAGGGCTTATTATTCCTCATATGGTACGTTTACTATTTGGATCTAACTATTCTAAAACCCTTCCAATCAGTGGGCTTTTAGGTATGATTTTTGTCTTGCTATGTGATAATCTTTCAAGAAGTCTTCTTTCGTCTTCTGAGATACCATTAGGCATTATTACATCCTTATTTGGAGCACCTTATTTTATGTATTTAATTTATAGAGAGCGCAAAAGGAGTCTAACATGATTAGAGTCGAGCATCTCCATTATACAATAGGAGAAAAACAGATTTTAAAGGATATTAACTTACAGTTTGAAAAGAATAAAATATATGGCATGATTGGTCCTAATGGTGCAGGTAAAAGTACATTGCTTAAACATATAATGCGTATTATTGAGCCGGCAAAACAGACTATTTTCTTTGAGGGACAGGACGTTATTAAAATTAGAACAAAAGACTACGCTAAAAAGTGTAGCTTTGTTTTTCAAGAAAATGCAAGAGACGTGGATTTTACAGTAGAAGAAATGATTGCTATGGGGCGTTATCCCTATTTAGATTTATTAGGAAGTCAAAATAAAGAAGATCAAAACATCGTAGAACAGATTATAGAAGAGTTATCACTTTGTCCTTTTAAAGAACGCTCTATTATGAGCTTAAGTGGTGGAGAAGCGCAAAAAGTCTTTATAGGACGTGCACTCGCTCAAAAAACACCTCTTCTGCTTTTAGATGAACCCATTTCTATGTTAGATGTCCATAACAGTATAGAGCTTTTAAGTCGCTTACAGGCTATTAAAGAAAAGTATGGATTGACAGTTATAATGGTACTGCATGATTTGAATTTGGCTTTTCAGTATTGTGATCATATTGTTTTGCTTGAAAAAGGTGAAGTTGTACTGGCAGGAGAAAAAGAAAAGGTACTTAAGAGTGAAAAACTCCAAGATGTTTATAAACATAAGTTAAAAATTATTGAAGATTTTCCACATACTTATATTGTTCCTAAAATCTATTAAAAGTAAAGGAGGTATCATTATGCTATTTATTTTAGGTGGAGCACGCAGTGGTAAGAGTACTTATGCAGAAGAGAAAGCACATGAGTTATCTGATAAAATGAGCACACATGTACTTTATATTGCAACAGCTATAGCTTTTGATGAAGATATGAAGGATCGCATTAAAAAACATCAGGCTGCTAGACCTAACCATTGGCATACTATAGAACAGTTTAAGGATTTTAATTTACTTGAAGTAAAAGAAGACTTTAAACAAAGTCATATTATCTTGCTAGATTGTATGACTCTTATGGTGAGTAATCTATTATTGCAGTATGAAGTAGACTTTGACCATGTCAAAAGAACAGTTATTGATGAAATTGAGCAAGATATTTTAAAAGAAGTTGAGGACTTATTAAGTATATGTAAGCGACATGGCAAAGAGCTTATTATTGTTTCAAATGAGGTAGGCCTAGGGGTAGTGCCAGCCTATCGTTTGGGTAATATCTTTAGAGATATTGCAGGACGTATTAATCAGCGTCTTGCAAAAGAAGCTGATGAAGTATTCTTCTTAGCTTCAGGATTACCTTTAAAACTTAAATAAAAATAAGGAATAGACTTAAATTCCCCCACATAAAGTAGTAAGAGGGAGGTGGGGGATCAAATGGCAGTACGAGTTAAAGACATGACTTGTTATACGTGTAAACATTTTAAAGAAGGTTATTATAAATACTATACACATGATAATCGAATGGTGGAATGCTATAGAAGTGGTTGCCAAAAGCAGCTTAATTGTTCAAATCATAATATAGATTCAGAATGCATACATTGGGAATCAAGAAAAGGGGTTTTAGGATAAAGACTAAAGCCTTTTTTCTTTACATTTTATATGACAGCCTTATATAATAGAAAAGACAATAAGAAGTGACATGGTGATACAATGATAAAAATAGCAATTTGTGATGAGAATATTCAAGATAGGCAGACTTTAAAGTGCTATATTAAAAATTTTAATCAAAAATATGAAATACCTACTCAGATATATGAATATGAAAGTGGGAAATCCTTTTTAGAACAGCTAAAAGGAGATCCTTATCATATTATTTTTTTAGATGTAGATATGAAGGATTGCTCAGGAATAGAATTGGCGAGGCAGGTTAGAGTATGTAATAGGCAGGCAACACTTATATTTGTTACACATACCACGGAGTATGCTTTAATGGGTTATAAAGTACATGCCTACGATTATATTTTAAAACCACTTGATGCTGAAACTTTTAATCTGAATTTAAAAGATATTTATAAACATTTAGAAACACATTATTCAAAGAATAATATATACATTTTCCCTACAACTCAAGGTAGTGTTAAACTGGATCTTAATCATATTCTTTATGTAGAAAGTAACCATCGTAAAACAACGATACACTTGGAAGATCATTATTACATCTGCCACTATAATATTAATAAATTAGAAGAAATGCTTACTTTTGAGGGGTTTATACGTACCCACCGAAGCTTTATTGTAAATAGTAAAAAAGTAAAAGAAATTAAAAGTTCTGAAGTCATCTTAGAAGATAGCACTTCAGTCTTTTTAAGTAAATATAAACAAAAGGCAGTAAGAGAAAGGTTATCTAAAAGTTTAGAAATTAGAATGTAAGTAAAAGGGAAATGTCCGATTGTGTTATATTTTTGTCCAGTTATGTTTAGAACCTTGAAGAAGATGGATAAGAATGATATATTCAAATGACGGATATCCAAACAAAAAGGGAAACAGCAGATTGTTGAACGGAAATTTTAAATTGCTATTTGAGTCCACAATGAACGTATAAAATAAGGGGTGAGCAGCTATAAGTTTATATTTATAGCTGTTTTTTTATTTCGTTCTCTCCGTAAATATGATATACTACTAAAGTCAAAATGATTACATATAAGGAGTGTTGAAGATGGAAAAGTATACAACATCAGGTGTCTGTTCAAGTGAAATTTTATTTGAGGTAGAAGATAACATTGTTAAGGAAGTAACTTTTGTTAGAGGATGCCCTGGGAATACTTTAGGTGTAGCATCTTTAATCCA
>JAHLFD010000024.1:0-15972 GCA_018883975.1 Candidatus Niameybacter stercoravium | reverse complement strand
ATTTCTACTAGGGCATAATTTTTTTGGCATTTTTTCTTCGTTTTTTTCTAAGCATCCTCTTGAAGGACATTTCGCGCAAATACTCATAGGGCATCCCTTTCTATAATGAAATAAAGTTTAAATTAAATAATTCCTGAATCAAATAATTCCTAAATAGTTTATGCCATTGTAAATACTAATTAAAATGATACCTACAACCATACCAAGATAAATTTTATCTACACCTTTGAGAGAAAGTTTTTTAGAAATAACAGGGCCTACTGTCCCACCAATAATACCACCTGCAATCATCATAAAGAATACAGACCATTCAAATTCAGGTACAGCACCTTTAAAGAGTGTTTGAAGAATACTTGCTGCTTGTGAGAAGAAGATGATGTAAATTGAGTTAAGTGCAGCAGTTTTACTATCCATTGCAAAAAATAGGTAAAGTACAGCAAGGTTAATTGGTCCACCACCTATACCTAAGAAAGAAGAAATAGTACCTAAACTAAATCCGATTATAAGAGGCATTAACATACCTTCTACTTGAAGTGGACGAATTTTAGCTTTTTTAAGTGTAAAGATTAAAATTCCAAAAGTAATGAAAGCTAATAAGAAAGATTGTACAGCACCAGCCATTTCTGGATTACCACTAAGTGTTTTAACTACATCAAAGATTTGTTTACCAAGTAAACCACCGATAGCAGCACCAATAGCTAGTATTGTTCCTTTCTTTTTATCAATTTTCACTTCAGAATGCCTGTTACGATAAAGTGTCATTGTGGTCATTGAAAGAACTGTACATCCTGATAGGAAACTAATAGTTGAAACATTAAGTGTTCCTAGAGAATCTAGTACAGGTTTGATAATAACACCACCACCGATACCACTGATAGCACCCAGTATAGATGCCCCTAAACAAATGAGAAAATAAATGACGTACATAATTAGCTTACCTCGCATTAATAATATATTGTCTAAAAATATATTATTATGTATTCTTAATTATGTCAAATTTTTTAAAAACTAGTCTATGATATTTTTGGGATAAGATAAAAAATGTTATACCCTCAGTGTTTAGAGATAATATCCTCTTCTTTGAGCTTAGCTATCATCCATGTAATTGTAATCGTATGCCCCCTTAAATATTTGGACAGTTCGCTATAGGAAAAAGACTAGCATGGCGGTGGGAAGCTATTGTACCCGATAATACATTTAGTCTTTAAGCCTATTTATCTCAATGTTAAAATACTTTCCGATAAAGCAGGAATGGGTGTAAGATTACAAAAAAACTATAAGGAAAGAGAGAAAGAAGTTATAAGGGCTTGCATCAATCAGTTAGACACGTTATACATAGATATTAAGGTGTACCATAAAGCTATAAGAAAGTAGGGGATGACTGAAAATAAAATGTCTGGACTTAGAAGTCCGAGATCAAAGAATGGGTGTCATGAAATAATTTCACCTAATAGACTAGGGAGAACGTGATGAATCAACAAGAAAAATATGCACTTATTACAGGTGCAACAAGTGGGATTGGTAAGGCAATGACGTATTTATTAGCCGAGGAGGGTTACCATTTAATCTTGGTAGCACGTGATAAAAACAAACTTATAGAATTGCAAAATATGCTTGGACAGGCGTATAATAAAAAAATACATGTCTTTAGTGTAGATTTAACGCAGATCAATGAAATAGAGAGTTTAGTAGAGGCTTTAGATGGACAAGCTTTAAAAATAGATGTGTTTATAAACAATGCAGGAATAGGGGTCTATGGGCTCTTCAGTCATATGGACGCAGAGTATGATTTAAGGGTGATTGATACGAACATAAAAGGCTTTACGTATTTGATTAAACAGATTAAGCCTTATTTGAAAGCGGAGGCCTGTGTACTTCAGGTAGCTTCAACGGCTGCCTTTGCACCAGGTCCTTATATGGCAGTCTATTATGCATCAAAGGCTTATGTATTATCTTTATCTATGGCTCTTAGAGACGAGTGGAAAGCTGAAGGAATTTATATAAGTACCTTATGCCCCGGACCTACTAAGACAGCCTTTATAGAGAAGGCTCATATGCAAAAGTCTGGTCTGGCCAAATTTACAGCTATGACACCAGAAGCTGTGGCAAAAGTTGCTTATAAAGGGATGAAAAAGCATAAGGCAGTTATTATACCTGGCTGGACGAATAAGCTGGCATGCTTAGCTATGTCTATTTTACCACTTAGCATTACTACAAAGCTTGTACGTAGCACGCAGAAGAAATAAAAGAGGAGGGGGCTATATGATACCCAAATACAGTAAGAACTTTAAAATTAACTTTAGAGATACGGATTTTAACTATAACCTGCGCATGAATGCTCTTGTAGATTTCATGCAGGAAGTAAGTGGAGAACATGCTCTATCACTTGGGATAGATTTTACAACAGATGAAGACCAGAAAGCTTACTGGATTGTATCAAGAGCAAAGATGCATTTAGATACTTATCCAAAATGGCAGGACCACATTCGTCTTGAAACTTACCCAGTAGGACTTGAAGGGCCTTTTGCAGTGAGACGCTTTGATATTTTTGATACAGAAGATAGACAGATTGGCTATATTATAGGCTATTATATCTTAATGGATTTTAAAACACATAGACCATTAAGAGTGAAGAATATGCCAGAGGTTGCAAGTCTTTTAAATTGGCTTTATGAAGGTGAATCACTTCCTAAACTGAAAGCGCCTGTAGAAGTAATAAAAGAGGATACAAGAAGAGTACGTAGTGGTGAAATTGACATTAACAGGCATATGAACAATGCACATTATGTACGATGGGCAACAGATATGTTAGACTGCAGTGAGTATGATGAAAAAGTTATTGAAAGTATCCAGACTAACTACACAACATCTCTTGTAGAAGGGGACATTGCAAAAGTAGTAAGGGGTCTAGATGAAGAAGGTAATACCATTATACAAGGCGTAAGTCCTGATGGTGCCATTACTTATTGGACAAGTAAGATTGTATTTAAATAGACATAAGATGATATTTTCATAAAGCAACTTATATATTATACTACTTGTATATGTTTTATTTTAATAAAACAGAGATTGAGGTAAGGAAGGAAAACAAAATGGAATTTATAGAAATTTTAAAAGCCATTATTCTTGGAATTATTGAGGGGATTACAGAGTGGCTACCAATTAGTAGTACAGGTCATATGATTTTAGCAGATGAATTTATTCAGTTAAATACATCTGACGCTTTTAAGGAAATGTTCTTTGTAGTAGTTCAGCTTGGCGCCATTATGGCAGTAGTTGTTCTGTTCTGGAATAAGCTTTTCCCATTTTCTTTGAAAGATAAGAAAGTAGAAATTAAAAAGGATATTTTTGATTTATGGTTTAAAGTAATTGTAGCAGCACTTCCAGCAGCGGTTATTGGTTTATTATTTGATGATATGTTAAATGCTATTTTCTACAATTACCAAACAGTTGCTTTAATGCTTATTATTTATGGGGTACTCTTCATTATTGTTGAAAATCGTAATAAGAATAGAGTACCTAAAGTTGAGACGCTTGAAGCCTTAACTTATAAGACAGCCTTAATGATTGGTTTATTCCAAGTGCTTGCTTTAATTCCAGGTACATCACGTTCAGGTGCAACCATTATTGGAGCAATTTTAATTGGTACATCACGTTTTGTAGCAGCTGAATTTACATTCTTCTTAGCTATACCTGTAATGGTTGGAGCAAGTTTATTAAAATTATTAAAATTTGGTTTAGCATTTACAGGAAGTGAGCTAACAATCTTACTTGTAGGTATGTTTGTAGCCTTTATTGTTTCTGTTTTAGCTATTAAATTCTTAATGGGTTATATTAAGAAACATGACTTTAAAGCTTTCGGATACTACCGTATTGTATTAGGTATTATCGTACTTGCTTACTTCTTAATGAGATAATAAAAAAGGGCCGCATAGCGGCCCTTTTTTTGTACAGGATAAATATTATTCTATTGCCATAAGTATTAAAGGAGAAGCATCTTCAATACCTAAGCAGTAGGTAAGCTGACCAGTCGATAAGTTATAGCCAGAAATATAATTTCTAAAGCGTAGGCCTAAAGGATCTACAGTAGCAATAAAAAGTGTATCACCTCTAATGCTTAGGTCAATTAGCTTACAAGAAGAGGAGGGGAAACTAGCAGTATGCATAGGTGAGAGATTAAAAGCTTCATCTAATACACTAGTATATAATACGTCGTCTTGCTCACCATATATTAAGGTAGTATGTGCTTGACTTATGACCCCAGTAGCTGTAAAAGGAAGAGGGATAAAGGACTCCTCATCAGTAAAAGGATTATAAATTTGAAGCTTATCTCCAGCTATAAAAAGAGCTATACCACCTGATGTAAGTGTAAAATGGGTGCCCTCTAAAGCCGAAGGGTGAGTCTTTAATTGCTTAGAACTTGTCACTTTTAGTGTAGGTAAATCCACAGTATAAATAAGTGCATTATAAGCATGAGCCTGGCCAGCAAGAATAATAAGTTGGTCACCTACTTGCTGCATATGAGACACGTACATAGGACTGAGGTGGGTAGAATCATCTATAATCAGCTGTTTAATTTCATGAGTTGTACGGTTTAATACACGAAATGAGCTTAAATCACCAGGAAAGGCAAAATACACAAAGTCTCCTGACTCATAGTAGTCTTGGAACATCATGGAGAAGTTCTCATTATTTTGGAGAAAAGCCTTTTTATACTGCTTATAAGTAGCACTAGGCATAAAGCCTTCGCTATAAGGTACAAAGGTTTCAGTGAGAACTTTTGGCTTTGAGGAAGTCAAAGTATAGCCTTTGATTTTACTGTAGTTAATATTTGAATAAACAATATAAATATCAGTAAAATCCACATTATTATGTGTATTTACAATCAATTCTGTGTATAAGTCACCTTTAAAAGAAAAAAGGCTGAGGATAACTCCAGCCAAAACGAGAAAAAAAACAAAAATTTTCTTTTTCATATTACCAGTCCTTATCTGGATTAAAACCGTAAATTTGTAAAGTTTCAAGATATGGGCTACGTCCTATATCTCCAGGGGAAACAAAAATACCACCAGAACTATCAAGGTCAATACCAAACTGATTGAAGGTATGCCATACGATATGTGAACAATGTGTACTAGATGGAACAGGCTTATTATTTTTCATAGCTAAAATATTATAAGGAATGCCTTGCATATTTTCAGCAGCATAACGTGCAATCTCATCTAATTGGTCTTGGTCAGTATCTTTAAGACGCATCATCTTAAAAGTTGGATATAAAGTCCACACAGAAGCATTTTGTTCCATGCTCACAGTAAATGGTTCTAAGGATTCCAGCACTTTACCACGTACTTTGTCAATAACGATACCAGCATGGCCGTGGCGCCAGTTATAAGTATAGGTAGATTTAGTGAGGAAGATATAGCCGTTATCATAAGGTGCTAGTTCAAAGGCTGCAATTTGTTTGCCTGTTTCATCTTGGACAACATCTATATTAGTTACAGGAGTCATGGCTGTCTTGACGACACGAGGAGAGTTAAGATACTTAGCTTGGAAGCGGAGAATAGTCTCTTCAAAATCTGTTTCTTTTTTTAGTATATCAATCATAGGGGCAGCAAGGCCAGTTTGATGATACAAAGTATTATAATCTTCCTCCGAGAAGCTGGTTTGTTTAAGAATAGGCATAAGGTCTACATACTCTACTTCAGGTACAAAAAACATATTACTTCTTGCATGAAAGCCTAATAAAATATAAACAAGTATAGCCATACCTAAAATACTGCCAACTATTATAAATAATCGTTTTAATTTTTTCATAAAGAAGCCTCCTCATTACGTTATCCACATTATAGCAAAGGATTATTGTACAAGAAAGTAGGATTTCCCTATTTAATAAAAAACTGGAAAAATATAAATAAAGCATATAGAATAAGAAAAGATAATGATGCAAACGAGGTGAGCAGATGATTAAGCTAATTATTTCTGACTTAGATGGAACACTAGCGGATAACAAGGGGCAAATACCAGAAGAAGCCTTTGCTGTTATAGAAGATTTAGAGAAGAAGAATATTCATTTTGCTGTAGCTACGGGAAGACAATGTGCTACCGTAGAGAATGACTTTAAGTCTGTTTTAGATAAAATTTATGTTATTGCAGATAATGGAGCACTTATTAAACATAAAGGTGAGCGCGTTGGTGTGACTTACTTAGAGCAGGAAAAAGCTAGAGAGGTTATAGAAGAAGTTAAAAGGCTAGAAAATATAGAGATGATTATTTCATGTGAAGATACTGCTTATAAAATAACAAAAGACAAGGCTTTTCATGAAGAGGTTTCTAAATATTATCATAGCTTAAGTTATGTACAGGATCAAAGTCTTATTAAGGACTCTATTATTAAACTAGCGCTTTATAATAAAGATGGTATTACAAAGGAATTTGAAACTTGGCTTAGGGAAAAGTGGGGAGAAGATTTCTCCATTACTGTATCAGGACGTAATTGGGTAGATATTGGAAGCCTATATACAAGCAAGGGCATGGCTGTTAAAATGCTAAAAGAGCAGTTAATAATTGAAAAAGAAAACTGCATGGCTTTCGGAGATTACTTCAATGATGTATCTATGCTTGCTGAAGCAGAGGAGAGTTATGTTATGGAACATGCACCAGAGGATATGAAAGCTTATGGCAAATATAGCTTAGCTGAGGGGAGTGTACTTAAAGTTATTAAAGAGAGATGCTTATAAAATTTTAAAATAATATGTAATCATTAGAAGTAGTATAGGACAAGTTTTCGGCCGCATATAATACTCCAAAAAGGAGTGATCCACATGACTTACAAGACGCACATTATAGGTGGAGTGGCTCTGGCCATAGCCATTAATGAATATCTTATTCCTATAGAAGGAATAGAATTAGTTTATTATTATGGAAGTGCTATAGTGGGTTCGCTCTTACCAGATTTAGATCATCCTAAAAGCTGGATTAGTAGCAAGACCATTATATTGCATTATCCTTTTCAGAAATTAGGACATAGAAAAGCTACACATAGTTTATTTGCTGCCATACTTTTATGGGCAGTACTTACACTACCTTTTGGTATAAACTTCGTAGCATTAGGGAGCTTGTTAGGCTACTTATCACATTTAATATTAGATATGCTTAATCCAACAGGAGTCCCCTTACTTTATCCTTTTACTAAGGAAAAATATAAAATAGGAAAGATACACACAGGAGATACAGGAGAATATATTGTTACCGTATTACTTATTATTATAAGTGTAGTGATGATTATGATATAAATAAAAGGTGAGGACTAGTAGTCCTCACCTTTTATTTATAATAAGCTGCTTTAACCTGTTCTAGTTTAGAGGTTGCACCTTGAAGTAATAAGTCAGCAATAGCAAGGGCGGCCATTGCTTCTACGACTACAACTGCACGTGCTACTACTGTAGGGTCATGGCGCCCTTCAATAGCAATATCTACGTTTTCTAAACGTGTATTGATCGTATGCTGAGTTTGCGCAATAGAAGGTGTTGGTTTGAAGTGAGCACGTAGTACAATAGGGCTACCGTCAGAAAGGCCACCTAGTATACCACCTGAATGATTAGTACGTTTATGTATAGATGGAATAGCCTTATAATGTGTGCCAACAAAACCGTGTGTCTCATGCCCTTCTTCGCCATATTGAGGAGCTGTGTGGGTATAGAATGCATCGTTGTACTCTGAACCCTTCATCTGAGCAGAGGCTATACCAGAGCCTACTTCAAAAGCTTTAACGGCATTAATACTCATAATGGCTTGTCCTAAAATGGCATCAAGTCTATCAAAAACAGGTTCGCCGATACCTACAGGCATACCTGTAATTTGGCATTCAATAACACCACCAATAGAGTCTTTTTCAGCTTTCATTTGCCCAATATAATTTATAGCCTCCTCAGCTTTTACCGCATGAGGCATAGAGAGAAGGTTATTAGAAATTTCATTAAGATTGATTTCTTCATCAGATACGGAGATAGGACCTAAAGCCTTAGTGTACGCTTTAAAATGAATCCCCATTTCCTCTAAGAAACGCATAGCGATGCTACCAGCAGCTACTCTAGCTGCTGTTTCACGAGCAGAAGAACGTCCCCCGCCACGATAATCACGATTGCCATATTTCATGCTATAAGGATAATCAGCATGAGAAGGACGATATACGTCTTTGATTGCATCATAGTTGTGAGAGCGTTGATCGTTATTGCGAATCATAAGACAAATTGGGGTACCTGTTGTTTTACCCTCAAAGAGGCCAGATAAAATTTCTACATCATCATCTTCTTGGCGAGAGGTAGCGATCTTAGCGTTACCTGGTTTTCTTCTTACCATATTCTTCATAATATCTTCCTTTGAAAGAGGTATATTAGAAGGGCAGCCATCTATAATGACACCTATAGCAGGGCCGTGGGATTCACCAAAAGTGGAAATTGTAAAATGTTTGCCAAATATTGAACCAGACATAAATTAAGCCTCCTTATTAGATTTTTCTTAATTGTATCAAATGATGTAATTATATTCAATAAGACCGTTTAAAAGTATAGAAAAATGACAAAAATACAGGATAGCATTCTTGTAATCATCGTCTTTTTCTTGTAAACTGTATGATAGTATATGACAGATAGGAGACCTAATTAAAATGTACGAATTATTAAAAGTAGAAGGACGCGCGAAACGTGGTAGATTCCATACTGTGCATGGAACAATTGAAACACCTGTATTCATGAACGTAGCAACAGTAGCTGCCATTAAAGGGGCATTAAGCGCGGATGACCTTCATAATATTAATACACAAGTAGCTTTATCCAATACGTACCACTTGCATTTAAGACCTGGTGACAAGGTGATTAAAGAGCTTGGTGGTCTTCATAAATTCATGGTTTGGGACAAGCCGATTCTTACAGATTCAGGTGGATTCCAAGTATTTTCTTTAGCTGCTATGCGTAAGATTAAAGAAGAGGGCGTGTACTTCTCATCTCATATTGATGGACGCAAAATTTTTATGGGACCAGAAGAGAGTATGCAAATTCAGTCAAACATTGCTTCAACAATTGCTATGGCCTTTGATGAATGTCCACCAGCACTTGCTGATAGGGAATATATTATTCCTTCCGTAGAACGTACTACAAGATGGCTTAAACGCTGCATGGCAGAAATGAATCGTTTAAACAGCCTAGAGGATACAATTAATAAACAACAAATGCTCTTTGGTATTAACCAAGGTGGTATTTTACCAGATATACGTATTGAACATGCTAAAGTTATTCGTGAGTTTGACCTTCCAGGTTATGCCGTAGGTGGACTTGCAGTAGGTGAGAGCCATGAAGATATGTACAATGTATTAGAGGCAGTTGTACCATACTTACCACAAAATAAACCAACTTATTTAATGGGTGTTGGTACACCAGAAAATATTTTAGAAGCTGTTGATCGCGGGATTGATTTCTTTGACTGCGTGCTTCCAGCACGTAACGGACGTCATGGACATGTTTATACAAACCACGGTAAGATGAATCTTTTCAATCAAAAATATGAAAAAGATATGAGTCCAATTAGTGAAGAGTGTGGATGTCCAACCTGTCAGAAATATAGTAGAGCATATATCAGACATCTTCTTAAAGCAAAAGAGATGCTTGGTATGAGACTTTGTGTTATTCACAACCTTTACTATTTCAACAACTTAATGACTGAAATTCGAGATGCATTAGACAAAGGTGAATTTGCTAAATACAAGAAAATGCGTCTAGAAGGATATAAACAAAATAATAAATAATGGAGGAGACTATTATGGCACCAACAGCTTCAACAGGCGGAATGCTTATGTCAACAGTACTTTATCTTGGATTTTTCTTCGTAATTATGTACTTCTTAATCATTCGTCCACAAAAGAAAAGAGACAAACAAGTTGCAGATATGCAAAGCTCTATTAAAGTAGGCGATGAAGTTTTATTAAACACAGGAATCTATGGTAAAGTTGTAGACATTATCAATGACTTATTTATCATTGAACTTGGTCTTAACAAAAGTGTTCGTATCCCAGTTAAACAAGTAGCGGTAGCAGCAGTAGCAGCGCCAAACCTTACTATCGCAAAAGCATCTGAACCAGTAGATGATGAAGATGAATACGAAGATGACGAATATGAAGACGGTGAATACGAAGACGAGGATGAGGAATAATCATCCTCGTCTTTTTCTTAAGGAGGATATAGATGTTAGAGAGCAATAGAGTGGTACAAGCATCTTATGAGGGCAATAAGCCCAGCTTAGCTTCTATTATTATGATGCCTTTTTTATTTACGCTGACTTTATCTATAGGTAATGTACTAAGTGAGCTAATAGGTTCATTATTGTTTAATAATCTAGAAGAGAGCTTATTTAGGATATATATGCAGTATTTTCAATATGCAGTATCTTTTGCACTAGCAGGAGCCATTGTACTACTATTCATGTGCAAGGTACAGGGGAAAAATTGGAGAAGTATAGGCTTATTTAAAGAGAAAGCTGTAGTAAGTTATTTTAAAGGAGCAGGTATAGCCTTTTTAGGAATAGTAGCAATTATTAGCTTTTTACAATTTAAAGGAGAACTCACTATTAGTGCTGTTCAAATTAATAGAGGAGTTCAGTTATTTGGTATTATTTTAATCATTTTAGTAGCTTGGATTATTCAAGGGACGGCAGAAGAACTGTTTTTAAGGGGCTTTATGTTTCAGGCTATTACAGCACGCTATGACGTTTATAAAGGGATTATTATACCAGCTATTGTTTTTGCACTTTTACACTTAGGCAATAATGGTATTAATGCCATTAGTTTAATTAACATTCTATTATGTGGCTTAGCCCTTATGTTGTTAGTATTAAAAGATGGTAATCTATGGGGAGCCTTTGGGTTCCATACAGCATGGAATTTATTACAAGGGAACGTATTTGGGATTTCTATAAGCGGTAATACGATGGACGTAAGTCTCTTTAAGACAGTTATACAAGCGGATACAATTTGGTCAGGAGGAGCCTTTGGACTTGAAGGGAGCCTACTTACTACTTTATTTTTTATCCTTGTTAGTCTGGTGTTAGTAAGACAATTAAGTAAACATAACATATAAAGATTTCTTTATAAAAAGTTCTTAATTTATTAGACAGTGCGTCATAGTTTGTTAAAATATCCAAGGCATAATAGTACGTGAAGAGAAGATATGTAGCAGAAATCTTCCCTAACAATCGACGCTACATAATCACTCTAAATTAAAATCTCCCCATATTATTATCCCTTTTTCAGTTTGTATAAAAATATAAACGGAAAAAAGAAAGGCGCCCTCCCCAAGGCGCCTTTTTTTATTGTGTGTAAATATTAGATTTAACATAGATTTAACATAGGCCAAATATGTTTTGAACATTAGGGTTATATTCTATGCTTGTAAATTAAATAAGGGGGCAATAAAAAAATGAAAAATAAATTATTTAGAATATTAGGTGTAACAGTACTCGCAGTGACAATGTTAACAGGATGTGCATCAGGTGCAGGTGGCGCAGTTGCAAATGCGGGTGACGCAGCAGGCGGAGCAGCTCCAGCAAAAACAGAAAACAGCAAAATTGTAGCAGTTGGTTCTACAACAGTAGCAGTGCCAATGGAAGAGTTAGCAAATAAATATAAAGAAATTGATCCCAATGTAGTTGTTGAAGTACAAGGTGTAGGTTCATCAGCAGGTGTTAAAGCTGTAGCAGACGGAACTGCAGATATGGGTATGGTTTCTCGTGAACTTAAAGATTCAGAACAAAGTGATGACCTTGAAGTAACAACAATCGCATACGACGGTATTGCCATAGTAGTTAACCCAGCAAATGGCGTAGAAAACTTAACAAGTGAACAAGTTAAAGGTATCTTTGAAGGTACAATTACTAACTGGAATGAAGTTGGTGGTGCTGATGCAGATATCATCGTTGTAACACGTGAAGATGGTTCAGGTACACGTAGTGCATTTGAAGAAATTCTTGGTCTTCAACAAGAAATCGATGGTAAAAAAGTATCTTCAATCTCTCAAGGTGCACTTGTAGCAGAAGGTAATGGTACAATCAAAGCAACAGTAGCTTCTAAAGAAGGTTCAATTGGTTTTGTATCATTAGGTTTTATTGATGATACAGTTAAAGCAATCAGTGTAAATGATGTTATGCCAACAGTTGAAACAGTTAAAAATGGTGAATACAGTGTTTCTAGACCACTTCTTGTTATTACACATAAAGATGGTACACAAACAACAAAAGACTTCTTAGAATTCATTTTAGGTGATGAAGGACAAGAAATCGTAAGTGAAAAATATATCTCAGTAAAATAAGACCTTTGTAGTAATAGACCTTGCAAAGAGAGAGATAAGGTGATCGAATATGGATAAAGTAATGAAGAAAGTATTCTGGTGTTTTGCAGCACTGACTATGACAGTGGTTGCATTTATGGGAGTCTATATTATAGCTAACGGGCTCCCTTTTTTTAAACATACAAGCTTATGGGCATTTTTAACAGGTAAGAACTGGATACCTTCAGGCGAGATTTTTGGGATATTCCCAATGCTTGTAGCAAGTTTATACGGTACAATAGGCGCTATGGTTATTGCAATCATTGTAGGTGTGAGCACAGCCATCGTTCTAGTGGAGCTCCTACCAGCTAAACTTGCGACATTATTATCAGCAGCGGTAGATTTACTTGCTGGTATTCCCTCAGTTATTTATGGTTTCTGGGGCCTTATGGTAGTCGTACCACTTATCAATGATCTTTGGGGTGGTAAAGGTGCAGGAAGTAGCTTGCTTGCTGTAATCTTTATTTTAGCCCTTATGGTACTACCAACAGTTATTCGTATGACAGAGGTAAGTTTAAGAGCTGTACCAAATGAATATAAAGAAGGTGCCCTTGCATTGGGATCAAGTAGACTTCAATATATTTTCAAAGTACAGCTTAAAGCAGCAAGTTCAGGAACACTTGCTGGAATTATTTTAGCCATTGGGCGTGCTCTTGGTGAAACAATGGCGGTTATTTTAGTAGCAGGTAATACAGCGTTACTCCCACAAAGTATTACTGACCCAGTTAGAACGCTTACAGCTAATATTGCTATAGAAATGGGCTATGCATCAGGTGTACATCAACAGGCACTTTTTGCAACAGGTATGGTTCTATTTGTTCTCATTATTGCTATTAACTTAGCAATGCACATGCTTAATACTCGTACAGAAAGGAGAGAACGCCGTGAAAGCAAAGGAAAAAATACTTTATAGTCTCTTAGGAGTTATCGCCTTTTCAACTTTTGGTATGCTGATTTGGATTTTGTCTTATATCTTTATTAAAGGTATTGGACATATAGATTTAATAGGCCTTATGCCAGCTATCATTACAACAATATATATGGTTGCAATTGGTTTAGTTATAGCTGTACCAATCGGGATGGGAACAGCTATTTACCTTAATGAATATGCCAAACCATCTAAGTTTGTAAAAGGCATTAGATTTTCAACAGAATGTTTAGCGGCGGTCCCTTCAATTCTATTCGGGCTATTCGGTATGATGTTCTTCGTTACACAACTTAAACTTGGTTATTCCATCTTAGCAGGTGGACTTACAGTAGCTCTTATGATAATTCCAACAGTTGTGAAAACAACAGAGGAAGCTTTAAAGACAGTGCCACTTAGTTATAGAGAAGGGTCTCTTGCATTAGGTGCTTCTAAATTTTCAACTATTATGAAAGTTGTCTTACCAAGTGCAGTACCTGGTATTTTAACAGGGATTGTATTTAGTACAGGACGTATTATTGGTGAAACAGCTGCAATTTACTTAACAGCAGGTATGGTATTTAGAGTACCAGGAAATGTAATGGAATCAGGTAGAACTTTATCAGTTCACCTTTATATGTTAGCTAAAGAAGGTATTTCATTAGAGCAGGCTTATGGTACAGCCATCGTTTTATTAATGGTAGTACTTGGACTTAACCTATTAACTTATGTGATCGGAAGGAAGATGAAAAATGGCAAATAAAATCATTAAAGCACGTGACTTATCATTTTACTATGGTGATTTTAAAGCTTTAAAAAACATAAATATAGATGTAGTTAAAAATGAAGTTTTAGCATTTATTGGACCATCAGGATGTGGAAAATCTACTTTTTTACGTATTTTAAACCGTATGAGTGACTTAGTGGAAGGCACAAAAGTAGAAGGCAGCATTACTTATAATGAGCAAGATATTTTTAGCATGGATCCTATTGAGCTTAGAAAAGGAGTAGGGATGGTATTCCAAAAACCAAATCCTTTCCCAATGAGTATTTATGATAATATTGCTTACGGACCACGTATGCAAGGTATCAAAGAGAAAGCAGACCTTGATGCTATTGTAGAAGACAGTTTAAAAAAGGCTGCGATTTGGGATGAAGTTAAAGATAAGCTCAAAAAGAATGCTATTAGTCTTTCAGGTGGACAACAGCAACGTATCTGCATTGCAAGAAGTATTGCTATGAATCCAGAAATTTTACTGATGGATGAACCAACTTCTGCACTTGACCCTATTTCAACACTTAAAATAGAAGACCTTATTAATGAACTTAAAAAGCAATATACAATCGTTATTGTTACCCATAATATGCAGCAGGCAGCACGTATTTCTGACCGTACAGCCTTCTTCTTATTAGGAGAATTAGTAGAAGTAGGGTCAACAGATAAATTATTTGACCAACCGGAAGATAAACGTACAGAAGACTACATTACAGGTAGATTCGGCTAAGGGGGATTAGGGAGATGTCACCAAGAAGAGTATTTGAAAAAGAATTAGAAGAATTAAGACTCGATGTTATCAAAATGGGGAGTGAAGTTGAAAGGCTTGTAGGCGAAGCTATTGAGGCTGTTACAACTCAGAACAAAGAGCTTGCTCAAAAGGTTATCGATAATGATGATAAAATCGATGCTATGGAAATCGAGATTGAAAAGAAATGTATCAGCCTTATTGCGCATCAGCAACCTATAGCTAGAGACTTACGTCTTATTATGTCTATCCTAAAAAGTGTAACGGATATGGAGCGTATCGGAGACCACTGTGAAGATATTTGTACATATAGCTTAAAGTTAGAAGATGGCACATGGGATAAGGAAGTATCGTATAAACGACATATTGAAAGAACGGCACAAAACGTAAGAAAAATGCTCATTAAAACATTAGATAGCTATGTACAAAAAGATGCAGATCAAATTCGTGAGATTTGCGCATACGATGACCAAATCGATGAAGAGTTTACAAAAATCTTTAAAGAAATTGTACTTGAAATGAGTCACAAACAAGACTTTGCACCAAGTGGAGCGGCATACCTTATGATTATTAAATATCTTGAACGTATTGCTGACCATACTACTAATATTGCAGAGTGGCTGATTTATAATTTAACAGGTGAATATAGTAAATAAGAAAAAAGAAGACTTTTAGAGTCTTCTTTTTTTGTGGGAAAAATTAGCTTATAAAAGATAAATAAATATGAAACTTTTTGGAGGAGATAAGACTCTAATAAAGAGATAACACACTATACATAAAATAATGATAAAAATATTGGAGGATATGGAATGAAATATAAGAAAATATTAATAGGAGCAGTTATGCTTCTTGGTGGTGCAATGGCAATGGCAGGATGTAGCAGTAAGCCTGAAATAAAAAATGAAGAAACACTTACTTATTCCAATCTAGTGGATGAGGGAACAAAACAAGAAATAGAAGAGTATCTGCTTGAGGGGGGAGTACCTACGCAAGCTATGAAGCTATTTAGCGATTGGATTAATGACTACAATGAACATATTAATGCAGAAGAGAATTTAGAAAAAGGATTTCATACGATTCCAGTAGCACAGGTAGATTATGAGAAAATATATAAGAAGAATAAAATAAAAGAAGCAGACTGCTTATTTCAAGTAGCCTGCTGCTTTTATTTTTA
>JAHLFD010000023.1:0-4649 GCA_018883975.1 Candidatus Niameybacter stercoravium | reverse complement strand
ACTGCGCCTCTTCTTTAAAACACTTAAAACTAAATTCATCTAATATAGTTGCCATCTTAACAGAACTTCTATAAATCTTTTCTCCAGTTATAGGTATAGCCATTTTACTTATCACTTCATTCACCTTTATGCTTTTATGCTCTGTATGATACTTATGGCTATTTAGAAAAGTGGTTATACTTAATTGTTGTAAGCTAAATTCCCCTGTTCCTATAAACTTCAAAACAAAAGAAAAAGCTGTTATCCCTTCACTACCTATCTCTATAACTTTATTGATTTCATAAAACTGAGTAAAATTGGAATCATCTTCAAAATATCTTGTTATACCAATTTGAGCATCTAAAGCATCTGTACTATAACCTGTACAAATAATTCTGTAACTATTATAAGGTTCTTTTAGTATGTCAGGGACAGGGATTTGAAATAAAGTAGCTTCATTGAAGTATGCTGCCATTGTTGTTTCTGCTTTAGACGCCCTAATTTTTATTTTCCCTGCTTCTAGTGTTATAGCGTGTGATATCATTATCCATTCCTTTGGGCTCATCACATCAATAGACAGAACAGTATTTTCCATTATCCCTTCCCTTTCTCTATAAAAATGATTTGCATTATAAATGATTGATAATATAATGAGCCGCCTCTTCCGCTCCATTATATGAAAGGTATTTTTGAGCATTTAAAATCATTTCTTCTCTATTTTGCTTTAGCTTGTAAATCGCTTGCTGTAAATTAGATCTGTTAACTTCTAAGATGCAGGTTCCTACCCCTAGTTCTTCTGCTTTATAAGCTCTTGCAACTTGATCATCTTTTACAGTCTCTTTATTAGGGATGAATAGTGTAGGGATATTAAAATAGATTAGCTCATGAAAAGAATTATACCCAGCTGCAGATATAGCAAAATCACATCCTCTATAATAAATAGCATTAGGATAATGCCTTAATATTTTCACATTTGGATATGCTATATCAATTTTTTTACCAATGATAGATTCCCCTACTAAAAGGAAATTCTCCTCATCTTCTAATAGATACTCCACTATTGTTTTTAAGTCTTGATTAATATTATTAATAATGCCTGCACCTAATTGAATATAAAATACTTTTTTGTCACTAGGAATATTAAGACTTTTCCTTGCCTCTTCTCTAGACAGTAATGCTTCTTGCTCCATCATAATAATAGGTTCACAATAAAATTTACCATCATACGTGTCATACTCCCCTTTAATTTCTTTAGGTACAATAATATGGTGAAAATAATTAGCTTTATCTCTCAAACGCAAAGTAACT
Organism: Candidatus Niameybacter stercoravium; assembly: GCA_018883975.1. Classification (GTDB taxonomy): domain Bacteria; phylum Bacillota; class Clostridia; order Lachnospirales; family Cellulosilyticaceae; genus Zhenhengia; species Zhenhengia stercoravium. The sequence goes on along the minus strand of JAHLFD010000023.1, from coordinate 3,362 downwards.
TCTTTCTCTCTATCCCCTTCTCTCTTTATCCAAAACGTCTTTACTTCAGGATATTGCTTAAAAAAGTTGGTTAGCCCCTGATAAGGATAAGCACCGTCAAATACTACTGCTTCTGCTTCATGCTTCTTCTGAATTTCTTGCATTTTTTCCAAAAGCATTCTGTTCCAAACATCAGCTGTTACATTACTTGGGAGAATATTTTTGGAAGGAATATAATAATATTCAAAACCTTGTTGGGTTACCACATCTGTTGCCAAAGAGGTGATAAGAAAAACTATCTTTGATGCGGGGAATAGCTTTTGAACTTGCTTTGCAATACCTAAAGCCCTCGTCAAGTGTCCTAAGCCTACGCCATTAGTAGCTACAAAGAGCATTGTATGGTCTGCCTTCATTATTCTCCCCCCACAACTTTTATTTTATCGTGATGCTTTTTCCACACTTCAGTTGACTTATAATGACTAAGTACATTCTGAGTATCAAAAATAAGCCTACCTTGTTCCAATAAAGTTTCATAGTTTATGCATGTATGACCTGTGATTATGATAATTAGACTATTTTCCTTCATAGCCTGCTCATCTAAAGCAACAGAACATACTTCTTCCCCCTTCAAAGTAAACTTGCTTATATAAGGGTCATAGTAAGTTATCTGTGCTCCTGACTCTTTTAAAAGCTGGTAAACTTCTATCGCTGGTGACTCCCTTAAATCATCTACGTCCTTTTTATAACTCATTCCCACCAGCAAAATTTTTGTATTTTTTATAGGCTCTCCTATGTCATTTAAAATTTTTTGAGCTTTTTTTACAGTAAATCTTGGCATATTACTATTGATGTCACTAGCAAGTTCTATAAATCGGTTATAAAAGTTATACTTTTTACCCTCCCAAGATAAATACATAGGATCAAGTGGAATACAATGTCCTCCTATACCTGGCCCAGGGTGAAAAGACATGAACCCAAAAGGTTTGGTACTAGCAGCATCTATAACCTCCCATATATTAATTCCCATTACATCGCACATCATAGCCATTTCATTAATCCATGCAATATTAATACTTCTAAAGGTGTTTTCTAGTAATTTAACAAATTCAGCTACCCTATTGGAACTTACACAGACTACTTTTTCTATAAAACTTTTATAAAGAAGCTCTCCAAGTTTTAAACAGTTTGCTGTTGCTCCCCCTATTACTTTAGGCGTATTAGTCACTTGGTATTTAGCATTTCCTGGATCTACTCTTTCGGGTGAATAGCACACAAAGAAGTCTTCACCTATCTTAAAGCCTCTTTCCCTTTCAATTCTTGAAGTAATCATATAATCTGTTGTACCAGGATACGTTGTACTTTCTAGGATAACTAATGTACCTACCTTAATATAAGTTATTATTTCATCAACTACCTGACTAATATAAGAAGTATCTGGTTCCTTTGAATCAGTAAGTGGCGTAGGTACACATATAATGATGACATCCATCTTCTGAATAAGAGCATAGTCACTACTTACCGTCAAAAAATTTTGCATTACTTTTTCTAGTTTTTCACTAGGTACATCTATAATATAGGATTCTTTCTCTTGTAACTTTTTGATTTTCTCCTTACTTTTATCTATACCTATTACTTGATACTGAGTCAGTGCTAGCGCCACTGCTAAAGGTAGCCCTACATACCCAAGACCAATAATTCCTATAGAGGCATTCTTATTCAAAATTTTCTCTTCTAGTAATGTCACCATTCATATTTCACCTCATTTTTCTTACTCTCCCATAGCCTACCCATAACTTGACTTGCTTCTGGTAGTCGGCAAGCAAGTTCATACCAGAATGTTGCTTTTTCATATGCTCCTTCTTCAGAATAAAAATCCCCAATATCACAACATACCACACGCTGAGGTGCATCATATTGAAAACTCTTATATAAAATACTTAGGCTATTCTCTTTTTCGTCTAACTGTTTATAGCATTTAGATAAAATACGGCAGGCAAGAATTGGCTCTGTAGGTTCTACTTGTTTTTCTTTCAAAAAAGTTATTAACCACTTTTTAGCTTCTTCATATCTGCCGTGTTCATATAATTCTTTTCCATAGTACAATTTACCTCTAGGACTTAATGAATTCCCTTTAGCTAAATGCTTTTCATAAATTTCTAGGTTTCTTTGTGTTAAAATATTGTGAACCTTGGCATGTCTAACAACCACATCTGCGTAATAAATATTACCTTTAGGCAGGATAGCTTCATGTACAGGTTCTATCCATTTAAAATTTCTACTTGTTTTTAAAAGTCTTTCCCTAAAACATGTGACCATTGTTTTACCATTATACATATCTATTTGGTAAGGCATCATAATCACATCAATATCAGGATTAAGGTGCTGTTTTAACCAAATAAGTTTCTCTCTATCTTCCTCTAATAAAATATCATCTGCATCAAGCCACATACTATAATCTTGTGTTGCTTTAGAAAAAGAAAAATTCCTCGCTGCCGAAAAATCATCTATCCATTTAAAAGAAAAGACTTTAGCCCCAAACTTCTTTGCAATCTGCACTGTATGATCTAGCGATCCTGTATCTACAATAATGATTTCATCTACACAATCTTTTACAGAAGATAAGCATCTTCCTAACATCTTTTCTTCATTTCTCACAATCATGCATAAACTTATAGTTACCATATCTACTTCACTAACATAAACTATATGATTTGTACGATACGTACATTAGGATTAATGGCTACTGCACCTTTTTCACCTGTAATGGCTTCTAGTCTTAATTCATGTACACCACTTCGTACCTTAACAATTGCCCCTCCACTTAAGTCTGCAAATCCTTCTACTTTAGCAGTAAAATCTGTAAAGTTCTCTGAACCTTGTACTGGTTTATCATCTAGCAACACTCTCATAAGAATAGTGGCATCTGGATCAACAGGGTTTATCGAAGCACTCCATTCAATCAAATAGACATGTGGTCCTAGTAGTTCTATAGGTTCTGTACCTGATATATTACAACCAGTTTGATTAAAGGTATGATTAAAAGGTATCCCACCTGTAATACCTGGGACAAATATTTCACATTCTCTTACACCTATATGTCCCGTACTTTTCACTTCATGTTGACAGCAGTCACAGCAGTCACGACAATCACAGCAGTCAGATTTCCTGTCACAATCATATCCTCTTCTGCAATCGTATCCTCTTCCGCAATCATATCCTCTTCTGCAATCGTATTCTCTTCCGCAATCATATCCTCTTCTGCAATCGTATTCTCTTCCGCAATCATATCCTCTTCTGCAATCGTATTCTCTTCCGCAATCGTATCCTCTTCCGCAATCGTATCCTCTTCCGCAATCGTATCCTCTTCCGCAATCGTATCCTCT
>JAHLFD010000022.1:0-21105 GCA_018883975.1 Candidatus Niameybacter stercoravium | reverse complement strand
TAATAAGAGATGAGCATTTGAGGCTGCCTGAAAAGTTTTAATACTAAAGCTTTTGGGCAGCTTTTGTTTTTAGGGCGAGGTGAAAACATGGAAGAGACAAGAGATTATTTAATAGAAACGCCTATTAGTATAAATGAATTAAGAACAAATTATCCTAATCTGATTTTTACTCCTATTAGTTCAAGGTTGGTTATTGTGGAGGTACCTATAGGACAGGATGCAGAATTTGAAGCATTGGGTAGGGAAGTAGGCTCTATCTACCAGCCTATGGTATTTGGACTTAATGCTATAGCAGCAGTAGAGCAGAGTAATATATCTATTTTTCATAATTATCCTTTTGGCGAACTTCGAGGAACAGGAGTTATTATTGGATTTATTGATACAGGTATTCAATATACTAATACACTTTTTAAATATGAGGACAATACAACACGTATTACGAGCATTTGGGATCAGAGTATAGAGGGCACAGGAGGTGGACTCTTTAACTATGGTACTATTTATTCAGAAGAACAAATTAACGAGGCCTTAAGATCAGAAGATCCTTTAAGCGTAGTACCGAGTACAGATGAAAACGGTCATGGTACTATGCTTGCAGGTATAGCAGCAGGAAATGAAAGAGGTGTACCTGGAGGATATGTAGGGGGAGCACCTGATGCTACTATTGCGGTAGTTAAATTAAGGCCTGCTAAGGCTTATTTACGAGAAATTTATTTAATTAGAGAAGGTGCTGTAGCTTATCAAGAAAATGATTACTTATTAGGAATTAATTATCTTTTACAACTATCAAGATTGCAAAATAAACCACTTGTTATCTGTACAGCACTTGGTACTAATCAAGGGGGACATGATGGGCAGACTATTGTAGAGCGTTACTTACAGGAAGCAAGTATTTTTGAAAATACTATTTTTGTTATTTCAGCAGGTAATGAGGCTAATCAAGGGCATCATTACAGTGGTACCGTTATACAAAATGGAACCAGTTTATTTGAGGTTAATGTAGGAGCGAATGAGAGAGGATTTGTCATGTCTTTGTGGAGTAATGCGCCAGATAAACTTACTGTATCTGTAAGGTCACCTTTAGGTGGAAGTACAGGTAAAATTCCCATTAATGTGATACAGGTGCAGGAGTATACCTTTCCTCTTGAAAATGCAAGGTTAGAAGTACAATATGTAGGTGCAGATCTCACATCAGGAAATCAGAATATTCGTTTTAGATTTACCAATCCTACTTTAGGCATTTGGTCTGTCACCGTATATGGCGAAAGTATAGTAGATGGAAGCTATAATGTATGGCTTCCAAGGCAGGGATTTGTAGGCCCAGATACTAGATTTTTGCAACCAGATGTTAATATCACCATTACTACACCAGGCAATGCGTTAGATAATATTATAATAGGGGCTTATAATGGTACAGATCAAAGTATTTATGCTGGTTCTAGCAGAGGACCTACTCGGAATATGGTTATTCTGCCGACTATTATTGCGCCAGGTGTCAATGTAGAAGTGCCTAATTTAGCAGGAGGCTTCGGAACTTATAGTGGCACAGGGGTAGCTACAGCAGTTACAGCTTCAGCATGTGCATTGCTACTTGAATGGGCTGTTCTAAAAGGAAATTTCATACCTATGAATTCAAGAGTAGCAAGAACTATTTTAATTAGAGGAGCAAGGCGTAGCCCCAATATGACCTATCCCAATAATATTGAAGGTTATGGTAAATTAGATTTCCAGAATAGCTTAATACTTGTATAGGGAGGAAGTCATGAATCTTAATAAAATGAGTTCTTTATTGCAACTTGTATTAATTTTTCCCACATATATATCTGTAGAAGCTTTTTATCAAATTACAAGTCAAAATATTTTAGAAGAAGAATGGACACTGATTATTCAGTATTATCAAGATTTAGAGGAACTTAGTAGAAGTGTACCTTTTTCTTATGAGGTGATTAATGAACGCTTTGCGCTTATTAAAATTAATAGAGATTTAATTGCAGATTTATCTAATGAAAGTAATATTTTCTATATAGAACTTCCTAGAGTGATGCAGTATATTGCTGTTGAAAATGCTCTCACTATATGTGCACCAGAAGCGATCTACACACCCCAAAGTTATAATGTATCAGGAGAAGGCATCATTGTTGCTATAATAGATTCAGGAATAGACTATTCACATTTTGATTTTCGTAATGATGATGGTACTACTCGTGTTTTAGCAATATGGGATCAAAATTTAGAAGGGGCACCACCACCTGGCTTTTCAAGTGGTGCTTATTTTACAAAAGAGCAAATTGATGAAGCTTTAAGTCAGCCTACCCAGGAGGAACGTTTAACGCTTGTACCAAGTACAGACATACTGGGTCATGGCACAGCTGTTACAGGGGTAGTGGCTGGAAATGGAAGGGCTTCTGGTGGACAGTATCAAGGAGTGGCACCTAAGAGTGATATTTTAGTGGTTAAAATGAGTGAACAGTTTTACCCAGATGGTACTTTGATAGGGCCTACTAACGCAGATGTAATGAGGGGGATTACCTTTGCTATTTCACAAGCTAGTATGTTTAACAAACCTGTTAGCCTTATGATAGGCACAGGTCTGAATGAAGGAGCACATGCAGGATATAGCAACTTAGAAATTTTTATTGATCAAATGAGCGTTGTATGGCCCATTAATATGTCAGTAGGTACAGGCAATGAGGCGAATAAAGAAAGGCATACAAGTGGAACAGTGGTAGCGGGGGAAGTGAGAGATGTACAAATTTCTATAGGCCCAGGAGAAAGATTTTATACAGCTAACTTGTATAAGAATTTTGTAGATGATATGTCCTTTGTTATTATTGCACCTAATGGTGAAAAAACAGATATATTGCAGGATAGCATTAATAACGTAGCCTATGTCTTTGGGAATACATCTGTACTTGTTAATATATCCTTAGCCCCTTTTAGTGCAAGAAGCCAGGAGTTAACCATTTTATTAGAAGGTTTTGGAACAGAATTTGTAGATCCAGGTATATGGAGTATACAAATTATAGGGAATACTATAGTAGATGGTAGATATAATGTATGGGCAAGGGTAACGGATCAATATAGGCGAGGAAGTAGATTTTTAGAACCTGATCCTTTTACTACACTGACTATTCCTTCTACGGCACACTTGATTACGAGTGTAGCCTCTATAAATGGGCGAACGTCTCAGATTTTAACTACATCCGGGAGAGGTTATACAGTAGATGACCGTGTTAAACCAGATGTATCTGCACCAGGGCTTAATGTGACTGTACCACGGGCTGGAACAGAAGATTTATATACAACGATGTCGGGAAGTAGTATTGCAACAGCTTTCATGTGCGGAGCTTATGCACTTTTTATAGAGTATGGACTGCGGATTAGACCAGATAGTTATCTTTATGGGGAAGCTTTAAAGGGGCTAGTTATTAGATATGCAAGGAAACCTAGTCAGTTTGGGACTTTCCCTAATCAAGCTTACGGATATGGTATTTTATGTATATCAGATGTACTTGACGAATTAGAACGTATTTATGGTCAGTAATAAGGAGGAGAAGATGGGACCGAAAACCGATGCCGAACTTAATATCATATTGAATATGACGCAAGAAGAAAGAGATGAGCTTTTAGCAAACCGTGATCAAAGACTTATCGTGAAATATCACGGAGATATTGAAAGAATTGCACAGGCTGAGGGGGCACTTGTAGAACGTATTAATAATCAGATTGCTGTTTTTGTCATTCCCTTAGAACGTGCAAGGGACTTACTTCAATACCCTGAAATTGAATATATGGAAGCCCCAAAAGACTTTTTCTATAACTTAACACAGAGTTTGGTTGCAAGTTGCGTTAATACAGTTCAAAATAACTTGCCTTATCAGCTTAAAGGGACAGGGGTACTATTAGGGATTATAGATTCTGGCATTAACTATGCCCATCCTGATTTTAGGAATCCAGATGGAACCACTAGAATTGTGAGTATATGGGATCAAACCATCATGGGAAATCCTCCAGTAGGCTATCTAGAAGGAACGGAATATTCAAGAGAGCAGATTAATGAAGCCTTAAGAGCACCAAATCAATTTGAAAGATTACGCATTGTCCCAAGTCAGGATACACTAGGGCATGGTACACATGTGGCAGGTATTGCAGGAGGAAATGGCAGAAGCTCTGCGGGAAGGATAGTAGGCGTAGCGCCAGAAGCTGAATTTGTTATTGTCAAATTAGGAAATCCTGCTGTCAGTAATCTTGTAAGAACAGCCGATATTATGCTAGCTGTACGCTATGTGATAGAAAAAGCAAGGGCGGAGAATAAACCTATTGCTATTAATTTAAGTTTAGGTATGAATGAGGGTCCCCATAATGGAACAGCACTGATTGAATTTTATTTAAATAGTGCTGCACAAGAATGGAAAAATAATATTATGGTAGGGACAGGGAATGAAGGGATATCTCGTAATCATGTGGAGGAAAGTGTGGAGGAGGATGGTGTAACGACAGTGGAATTACAAATAGGACCTAATAAGCGTACTTATAGTTTTTTTGTCTGGCAAAACTCTGTTGATCAGTTATCTTTTCAGCTTATTGCACCAAATGGTCAAAGTACACCTCGTATTTCTTATACGACACCTGTAAGGAGATATGTAATAGGGGGAAGTGTAATTTATCCAGCTTTTGCAGGGCCTTCTCCTCTTAATGGAAATATTGAATTTGGTGTATTTATGACAGGGCTACAAGGTGGACCTATAGATTCTGGATTATGGAGAATACGTATATTTGGAGACAATGTGGTAGATGGAACTTTTAATATATGGGGAGAGAATATTGCTACAGCAGGTAATGAGACATATTTTTTAGATAACACACCTGATTTAACAATAACTACACCATCTACAGGATCCTTTGTTATTTCAGTAGGAGCCTATAACAGTGTGACCAATCAAATTGCCCCTTTTTCTGGGAGAGGTTATACAAGGCCACCTGTTCAAATTAAGCCGGACCTTGTAGCCCCAGGGGTTGATATTATGGCCGCTAACTATGCTGGGGGGTATCAAACTTTATCAGGCACAAGTATGGCAACACCTCATGTAACAGGTTCAGCAGCCCTTATGATGCAGTGGGGCATTGTACAAAACAATAATCCTTTTTTATATGGAGAAAGCATTAGAACTTACTTATTAAGAGGTGCTAATAGGAACGTGCCAGGAGTCATCTTTCCAGACCCAAGTTGGGGATACGGTAAGTTATGTTTAAAGGATAGTTTAGATATGGCTAGGCGAGCAAGTTTTGTTTAAAAAATAAATAAATATTGAAACTTAAAAGAAAGGTTATGCGTCTAATAAAGAGGTATAACCTTTTTGTGTAGTATAAATGTAATAAAATAAAAAATTTAATTTATAGAAAAGATAAAAAGTTTATATTATACTAAACTTATTGGTTGAATAAAGACAAAGAAGGAGGGATAACTTGAGTAAAATTATACAAGTAGAGGGCCTTAGAAAAGTTTATCGTATGGGTCAAGAGAAAATTGTAGCACTTGACAATATCAATCTTGAAATAGAAGAAGGCGAAATTTGCTGTTTATTTGGAACATCAGGATCAGGGAAATCTACTTTACTTAATATGTTAGCTGGGCTTGAAAAACCAACTAAAGGAACAATAAAAATAAAAAACAAGCGTGTTGATTTACTAAATGAATCACAGCTTGCCATTTTTAGACAGAAGCATATAGGATTTGTGTTTCAATCTTATAACTTAATACCATCTCTAACGGCACTTGAAAATGTTTCTTTACCACTTATTTTTCAAGGAATGCCAAAAGCCAAAAGAGAAATAAGGGCAAAAGAAATGTTGAAGGCAGTAGGCTTAAGTAAACGTATGCACCATAAACCAAAGGAAATGAGTGGTGGGCAGCAGCAAAGAGTAAGTATTGCAAGGGCCTTTGTCAATCGTCCTAAAATTTTATTTGCAGATGAGCCTACAGGAAACTTAGACACCCATACAACCATCGAAGTTATGGATATGATTCGTGATATAGCTAGGAAATATAATCAGACATTAATTATTGTATCTCATGATCCAGAAATTGCAGATTACGCAAATCGTATTATTACGATTATAGATGGAAATATTCATAAGATTGAAGTAAAAAATGGAGAAGAAAGGGAGATTATTTATGAAAGGGAAGAATAAGGCAATAGGACTGCTTATGGCAGGAATTGTTGCAGCATCATGTACATATCCGACAGGAGGGTTATTATTTGCGCAAGAGCAGGGAAACACTGCAGTGATTAGTATATCCGGTAAGCCAGTTACAAAGGAATTAGAGAAAGGGGATAAATTTAATCTTTTTATTGATGTGCATACAACAGATAGTGTAGATGAGTTAAGGAAAAGTATGCAATATATAGAGTTAGATGGAAGTACAAGTAAAAGTGTAGATGTACAGGGAGTACAGATTATAGATAATCAAGATACCGGTGCAAAAACGATTGTCGTAATGGACTTAGTCTATAATGGTTCAGGTAATACTGTAGATATAGAAATAGGCTTTAAAGATGGGAGTAACTCTATTAAAGGGAGTATTACGCTAGAAAATGCAACAGCAGCTATTGGAGCAGGAGAAGGTCTTACTTTATCACAAAGTGTGATTAATGTAGTTGCAGGAGAAATGCAGCAGATTACATTGACAGTAAAAAATGACAGTAAAGCATATGTAGAAGCTGGAAAGATGAAACTCAAAATAAAAGATTCTAATTCTGCAAAAGGAATTACTTTAAAGAAAAAAGAAATAAGTCTTTCCGCAATGAACAAAGGTGAGCAAAAAGATTACTATGTGACACTTGATATCGATAAAGATGTAACACGTGGTATTCATGACATGGTTGTAGAAATTGAAGGAAAAGAACATATCGTTAAACTTAAAGTAGATAGCAACTTTATGCCTCCAGCCCTTGAAGTCAATGTAACCAATACTACAGCGTTTGAGGCAAATGTAGCCAAAGCGATTCAAGTAAACATTAAAAACGTTGGTCATGTAGCAGCTAAAAATGTAAAACTTGAAATTGTACCAAATGAAAAAGTCTTCGTAGCAGATGGTAGCAACGTACGTTATGTAGAAAATATTGAAAGTGGTAAGGTGCAGACTGTACCTGTTAGTCTTATTGTAAATGATACAAGTACATATAATTTACCAGTAGAAATGAAATTAAGTTATATTGATGATTTAGGTGAAACACAGACAAGCAGTCAATTTATTTATTTAAGTACAAAAGGTAGTGTGGCACAGAAAGAGCTTGAAATTACAACAACAGCAGAACCTTCAGGACTTAAGAAAATAGGTGAAGAATTCAATATTGGATTTAAAGTAACAACACCAGACGAAGCTAAAAATGTTAAAATTAGTGCTAAAGGCTCAGAAGGCATTGTTTCTAAATCAAAAAGTATCTTTGTTGAGCCAAAGCTTGAAAAAGGACAAACTAAATCTTACAATGTAACTTTTGTAGCAACACAACCAGTTACAACAGGTACTTATCCAATTGAAATCGTAGCTGAATATAGTCTTAATGGCAAAGAAGTAGCCATTAAACAATATGCAACTGTTTCAGTAGAAAATGAAGAAGCTGAAGAGGGCGAAGGCAAAGGAAAGGGTAAGCCTAAAGTAATTGTAGGAACATATAGTTCTAATCCAGTTGTTGTAAAAGCTGGTGAGGAGTTTGACCTTGAAATTGGTTTCCTTAATACAAACAAGTCAAAGACTGTAAACAACTTAAAAGCTAACTTAACGGTTAAAGAACAAGGTGAGAATGATACAGGCAGTGTATTTACACCAGTGAATGCAAGTAATACATTTTTCATTGATACACTTGCACCAGGACAAATGGAAGTAAAGAATATAAGACTTTATACGATTCCAAGTGCAAAACCAAAGACTTATGAAATTACTCTGGAAATGGAGTATGAAGATGAAAACGGTGAAGCTATTACAGCAACAGAGCATTTTGGTATTCCAGTTGAGCAGGTAACTAAGCTTGAAGTAGCTGAAGTACAGGTAGAGTATGCTGAAGTAGGTATGCCAGCTGAAATGACAGCTAACATTTACAATACAGGTAAAACAAGTATCAGTAATATCAGAATTTCAACAACTGGTGAAGGGTTTGAGGTACAAGATAATACACTCATTATTGGGGCATTAGAAAAAGGTAGTTCTAAAACTTATATGCCAACGCTTATTCCAAATCAATCAGGAACGCTCACTGGACAAATTCAAATTGAGTATGAAGATGTTACAGGTAAAATTCAGTCTTTAACGCATGATTTCCAAGTAGAGGTTATGGAAAGTGCACCACCAATGGAAGAATTCCCAATGGAAGAAATGCCACAGCTGGAAGAAGAAAAGCCTGCAAAATGGCCAATCCTTTTAGGTGTTGCAGTAGGTATAGGTATTGCCGCAGGTATTACTGCACTTATTATGAAAAAACGTAAAAATAAATTAGCTGAGATGGATATCGATGAAGATTAGTGATCTCATTATGATGAGTGTACGAAGCTTATGGCGGCGAAAGCTTCGTACTTTCCTCACCATTTTAGGTGTTGTCATTGGGGCAAGCTCTATTATCTTAATGCTTTCTCTAGGAATTGCTATGGATAGTAACTTCAAAGAACAACTTGCAGGTATGCAGTCTCTTACTATAGTAGAAGTTTATCCAAATAACTGGGATGATCCTAATGCGCCTAAACTAGATGATAAGGCAGTAGAAACTATCAGCAAATTGCCAGGGGTGCAGATGGTTGTACCAAACCGTTCCCTTCAAGCCTATTTAAGATTTGGTAAATATGCAACAAGCTGGCAGGTAGAAATACGTGGGTTATCAACGCAGGAAATGGAAGCACTAGGTTATAAAGTAGAGCAAGGTAGATTATTTACGGATAAAGATAAGAATAGTATTTTATTAGGGCAAGAGCTTTGTCGTGAATTTGTAAAGGCAGGGCAAGAGATTAACTGGCGTAATCCACCTCCACCTATGGAATTTAAAGTAGGGGAGGACGTGCTTAAACTAGATGTAGGTCAGTATACATGGGATACTCATGAGCCACAGACAGATAGCCAGGGCAATCGTGTAGAGGTACCTAAACAACCTAAGGTAACGGTATTAGGGATGTTTGGACCAGAAGACTGGGAGAATAACTATTCAGCAGTTATTCCATTAGATATTTTTAATAAGTTAAAAGAAGACCAGGAGCGCTATAATAAACAGCTTTATGGTGAAGAAAATAATCGTTATCAAGATGATAACAAATATCGTAACTTACGTGTTAAAGTAATAGATGAAGATAGTGTAATCAGTGTACAAGAGGCAATTAATGAAGCAGGCTATAGGGCATCAAGTCCTATGGAATACTTAAATGAAATGAAGAAAGCTTCTAACAGTATTCAAATTATGTTAGGAGGCATTGGTGCTATTTCACTTGTGGTAGCAGCAATAGGTATTACCAATACTATGATGATGTCTATCTATGAACGTACAAAAGAGATTGGTGTTATGAAGGTAATTGGTGCAAAGCTTACGGACATTAAGAAAATGTTCCTTGTAGAGGCCCTTGTTATTGGTGCTTTAGGTGGTATGGTAGGGGTATTATTCTCCTATTTATTATCTTATGCCCTTAATAAGTTTGGACCACAGATTGCAGGTGAGATGTTTGCTATGCTAGGTAGTGGAGGGAGTAATGTATCTATTATCCCACCATGGCTAGCACTTGCAGCACTCGTATTCTCTACTGTTATAGGACTTATATCAGGTTATTTCCCAGCAAGACGTGCTATGGGATTATCTGCACTTTCTGCTATTAAGACAGAATAAGATTTATAAAAATCATATTAAAAGTAATCAATAACATAAAGGCTGTAGTGGTTTTATCACCTACTAAGGTAGATAAAGCTACTACAGCCTTGTTTTATTTATTAATAACAGAGCCTATATTTTTAAGCAAAATAGAGAGGGTTCCATCTGGATTATTAATAAATTCGATAGTATCTGGATCATTAAGAAGCTGAGTTGGTAGTTTAAGTTCAATACCTGTATTAGTTTTAATCTTATGAGAAGTGTATTTTCTACCTACTTTTTCAGCCTGTGGAATTTCAATCACAGGATCTGTAACCCCTTTTTCTTCAAAAGAATTCATACAAGAAGTAATAAGTTCTTCATGGTCACCAAAGGTATCATGGAGTACATCATCTAGCATAATACTGCTTGTACTTTCTATACTTTTAGCCAGATTGCTTTTTGCAAATGAAAGGGCTTCTACTTTGTTCTCAAAGTTTTCCTCAATGGCGTCTGTAATAACTTTTTCTACTATCTTAATTTTTTGCTTAGTAGAAAGAGGTGCTGTGCAGCCAAGAAGGGTATGTACATACTTTTCTTTATGAATGTCAAGTAGAAGTAGATTAAAGGTCTCTAAATTAATAATAGCAGCTTCTTGGATTTTGCTTACTGTATCATGGAAGATGGTTTTATGCTTAATAAGCTGATTGATAGGTCCGTGAATATCTTGGTCTACAGTATGAGTGTAGGCTTCCTTATAGTTAAGCTTAAAGAAGGCCAAATAAGGGATGGTATCACGTTCAAAATGGGTAATAATAAGGTCACCACTCGAGATGGTCTCAAAAGTTTGCATATAAGCATAAAACTGATGTGCTAAATCACAGGAAAATGCATAAAAATCTTGTAGGCCATTTTGAAGTAGCTCATACCACATAGAAGTATCTTCAAAAACAGCTTTGCATACACTGTGGTTGTCAAAAAGGTCTGCTAAGTAACTTGTAATATAAGCCTCAGTATCATCTGTTAAGGTGATAGGACTTGCAGATAATATAGGCATATCATGTGAAAGATCTAAAATATGAATAATGGTTTGCTTAAAGACGATACTCATTTTCTTTACCTCGTTTAATATAATAATCTTTATTATGCAAAATAAAAGCAAAAAAGTAAACCCTCTTCCTAAGGAAGAAGGTCTGACTTATTTTTTCTATAGATTACATTATAAGCCATACCAGCACCTAGAAGTGCCCAGAAAAGTGGTGTGACAGAAAGGGTCGTATCATTAAAGAAACTAGCACCTAAATAGCCTACGATGGCCATCATAAAGCCTATGCCTAAGCCCTCACTTAGTGAATAGGCTTTTTTAAAAGCGTAGAGTTTAAGTGAATGAAGAATATAGATTGTGCAAAGAATCAAGAAGCTAAGGAGAGCAGGCAGTCCTTGATTAATCCAGATTTGAAGATAAGTATTGTGAGGCTTGTCTACGCAGGTAAAAGGATTGCTAAGGTATTCCCACTTATTCCAGAAATCATTTTGTGGAAAGGCAAGCATAAACATATCAGGTCCATAACCGAGAAGTAAGGTATCTTTTAATAAAGGTAAGGAACGTGACCAAATATAACCTCTACTAGAACCTAATCTTTCCTTACCTTCAAAGCCAATAGATGGAGCAGTAACAATAGAAAGCTCCTCAAAGTTCCAATAGTTAGTAAGAACAAGATTACCTGACTGATCCATTCTAAAACCACATTTTGGAGTGCCAGAAAGTGTATCCTGGTTTAAGCTATCAAAAAATCGAATATAGGTATAAGTCTCATCTGTAAATTTTTCAAAAGCATAGTTCTTATAAGGGTCAGAAGTAATAATAAATAGATTATCACCTTTAAGCGTATAGTCTACAGGAGTTAGAGTAGAATCTGTAAACTTTAGTTGCTCATCTTTTAGGGAGACTGTAAGGGTAGTACCTTTAGATGTATGTATAAGAATCTTATAAGAATAAAGCTCAAAAGATTGAATGCTTCTATGTATAGGTGTAGTGATTACTCTATTTTCTAATGAAGAGTCGTAACTTGATGAGGCAGAATTGAAAAACTTACTTATATCTTTAGCTAAAGATGAAAATCTATTATCAGCATTGGTTACAAACATAAGGCATAAAGTTACAATAAGTGCTGTAACTAATTCACCCCATTTAATATTTCTCATGTTCCGAGGAATATAACATACAAGGCAGATAACACCTAGTAAGAGACTAAGTAAAATGCCTACAAAGCCTGCTCTTGACTGGCTGGCAAAAGCCATATAAATACCGCAGAAGGTAACAAGCCAGTAGCTCATGCGTTTCTTGAAGTTTTCCGTAGCAAGTGTAATGGCAAGGAAAAAAGGGACACATAAGCTTACAAAACTTCCTGTATAATTTCGGTTCCCTAGAAGAGCAGTCCATTGCTTAGAGGTTTTTGGAAACCATGGTTCTGTACCTGGTGAGTAATAGTTATAGGCTTCAAACTCACCTGGTGCTATAAGGTCACGGATACCTTTCCATTGCACAAAATCATAGCCTATAAATTGAGTAAAGCCTACAAAGGTTTGAACAAGTACGACAAAGATAAAAGGGATAATAAGGTACTTAAAGTCATGAGTTTTTTCAAAAACGCTGTAACAGTAAAACATGACCATAACATAGCAAAGTATCACACCTAACCCCTCAAAACGTGTAGGACCACCTATAATAGCAAGGTCTTTATAAGGTGATAAAAAGGTTGAAAACATACTTCCTAAAATAAAGACAAGGCCACTTATACTATAAATCTTAAAAGCTAAATCTCGGTGCGGCTCTACTTGTTTACGTAGTATAAGAAGCCCTATAAGCATAAAGAGCGTTAAAAAGATAAAAGCAACCCCTTTATAGAGGAAAAACCAGTCAGGATAAGTTTCATTAGGTAGACACTTAGCGTAAGCTGGATCTACTTTAAGGTGATTTAAACGCATAATTAAAGGTAGAATCCCGAAGAGTAAGCAAATAGGTATAAAACGCCATTTAATATTCTTTAATTTTTCAATCATAACAACCCCCATAAAACAGATAATATGTCGAAATTATAACATATTAACTTAATTTTTAAAATAAAAAACAACAAGCACTAAGCTTGTTGTTTCTTGTTTGTTTAAGGCATGAGCTCAGCAATACGTGATACAGCTACATAGATTTCAGAAATTTTATACCAAGTATCTCTGCCTACGATGCCGTCTGGTGTAAGATGGAAAATATTTTGGAAAGTTCTTACGGACTCTTGAGTTGCCTCATCAAAACTGCCTGAGGTACGTACTTTTGGAATAAGTGGATAATTATTAGAAATACGGTTAAGCTGCTCTTGGATAGTACGTACAGCAGGACCACTGTCACCAAGGCGAAGTGGTGTGCCAGGATAGGACTCGGGGACACCAGCTACAACAGGTGCATTAGGGAAAGTTAGGTCCTCACCATAATAGAATCTAAGAATTTCATCATAGGAGCGGCCTTCATCTCCGAGAGCCTTGCTACCCCACTGAGTCATCCAATTTGGACAGGATACTTTAGCACCATCACAGTATTGAGTAAGAAGTGGCTGTTCTACGCCAGGACGTTTACAGTAGATATCAAAAATCTGGTCAACTTGCTCGGAGATTGTATCAAAAATATCTCTACCAAAGAAGAAGGCATGGTCGAAGGCTGTAGAGTTGGTGATTGTAAAGTTCTTGCCTTTGTTACGGTACCATTCTGTATAGACGCGGTTAAGCGTAAAAGAAATAATCGCTACAACATTGGCGCGAATAGTTTCTGTAGGCCATGTAGGATAAATTTCAGAAGAGGCAACATTTTTAATATAATCCCTATAGGTTACTGTATAATTAGAAGCGATATTGTTATTAGGAGAACCCGCGTGAACAATAATAAATTCTGGAACCACAACTTCAGGAAGTACAATAAAACCTGGAGTAGCAGTATTTTTGATAGAGGTTTCAGGAATTTTAGGTGGATAATCTCCATACAAAGTAGGTGGACCAATAATAATATTTTCTTCTACTTCTTGTCTTAAAGCCACAACAGGTATAGGTGCTTCGCTTGGAGTAAGACGAATGGGCTGGATAGAGCGAATAGTAGAAAAAATTTGAGTGCCATTAATTTGTGTAGGAATAACATTCTCACCTTGTGCCTCAATAATGTAAGGTGAAAAAGGGGTTTCAGCTGTTTGTGGTTCCTGAGTTAATTCACTAGGTGGTGCTGGAAGCTGAATAACAGGAGTTTGCCCGTTTTCATTGGTAACAAGCTGTGCAACGATACGCTCACCAGTAGCTTGACGTTCTTTAACGGTAATTTGTATGCCAGGTAAGGGCCTAAGTGGGCCAAGAGCAGGGTCAGTTGTAGCATCTACAATAAGTGAACCAGTAGATTGACGGGAAAGAACAGGGGGATAAATAGGTGGATACATTATATACCTCCTTTAAAATAAATGATTACTACCTATAATATATGCCCTGCCTTAGAGGAGCTATGAATAAACAAGAAAATAAGGACTACCAAAAGTAGTCCTTATTTAATCGTAATAGTATGAGTACATGTAAAGCTTTCATGTGGCATAAGACGGTTAAGGTCTGTTTTAGTCATAAAGTTAGGTGCTTCATCTTCATAATCTGCATGACCATACCATGGCTCGATGCATACAAATGGAGATGGGCTAGCAGGTGACCAAATGCCTAAAAATGGGAAGTTTTCAAAGCCAACTTCTACAGCTTTATTATGGTTTTTGCTAGAAAGGGTAACTGATTTACTTGTAAAGTCTGCAAATACAAGGGCATCTTTAGCAAAAAGCTCAGGGCTTATAGTAAGAGGTTTTGTAACCATAGTACTTTCTGTGCGGCTGAAGTAACCTTCTGGTGTAAGTGGCATAAAGCGTACTTCTTCTTCTTTTTCAAAAGTAAGGGTATAGTCTTCCATTTTTTCATCTTCAAAAAGAGGACATCTAAAGCCTGGATGTGCACCGATTTTGAATGCCATTTCTTTATTATCTTCATTAATAACTTCATAGCCAATAGCAAGTGTATTTTCTACTAAGCTATAAGTTACTTTTAAAGTGAAATTAAAAGGGTAAAGGCGTCTAGTCTCTTCATTGCTATGTAGTACAAAGGTAATACTCGTTTCAGTTTGATGTGCAACTTCAAAAGTATAGTCACGTGCAAAACCATGTTGACCAAGATTAAAAGTTTCATCTTCTACAGTGTAGCTATTTCCTGTTACTTTTCCAACAAGAGGAAAGAGAATAGGTGTATGTCTGCCCCAGTAAGCTTTATCAGCAGTCCAGATATATTGAACTTGATCTTGGTCTAGAAGCTCGCAAAGTTCTGCTCCCTCATCTTTGATGATGGCAGTTAAATAATCATTTTGTATACGAAAATTCATTTTCTCACATCCTTAAAAAGTCTTCATAAGCATTATAGTATAGATTAAACAGATTCGCTACACATAAATGAGAAGAGAATGCATAAGCTATGTCCATAGATTAAAAGGAGATGGCGCCATGCAAAAGAGAAAATTAAATATTTTATTGGGGTTAATAGGGCTTATTTTTTTCATCTACTTATTGCCTATAGGAGCAAAATCTACAGCTTTTGTAGAAACGAGTAAGAGAAACTGTGGTCAGGATATAGTGCATGAGTATAGGCATAAGGCTACGGGACTTAGATTAGTATGGGTAGAGAATGAAGATCCTAATATGAGTTTTACCTTAGGTGTCAAAACGCCTACTACAGATAATACAGGGGTAAATCATATTATTGAACATACCCTTTTTACAGGTTCTAAAGCTTATCCTTCTTCTACACTTTTTTTTGATGCAAGCAGTAAATATCCTAATTTATTTATGAATGCTATGACCAGTTCAGATATGACCATGTTTCCTTTTGCAACCTCACATAAAGCTTGTTTTAAAACACTGATGTCTATTTATCTAGACAGTATTTTAAATCCTAAAATGCTTGAAAATCCCTATAGTTTTTATGAGGAATCTTTCTATTATAATCCTACTACCAATCAATATGGAGGCGTGGTATATAATGAAATGAAGGGTGCAAGTACCGATTCAGGTAGACAGATTTTTAGAGCTATTAGACAAAGCTTATATGAAGGAACTCATTATGAGCATGATAGTGGTGGTGATCCAGCATTTATTCCTGAATTGACATATGAAAATTTTGTAGAGACATATAAAAACTTTTATTATCCTGGGAATATGATGATTGTACTTTATGGAGACTTAAATATAGGAGAAGTATTAGAAGAGATAGATGAAAGCTTTAAATCTTTTGTCTTAACGGATAAAGTTATTGATGTTAATGTAATGCCTACTCTAGATGTGCCTAAAAAAATATGTTATTTTAACAGTCAAGGGAACCGTGGGTATCTCATTAAAAGTTTTGTGATTGAAAGAGATTTAACAAGTAAAGAAATGCTAGAGATGGATCTATGGGTAAGTAGTTATCTCGTAGATGAACAGTCCTATTTCATGAAGACCATGAAAGCTAGAGGTGTTCCAAAAGTTCAAATTGTAAAAGATAATGATTTAAAATATCCATCTTACTCTATTGTCATGCTGGATATACCTAAAGCAAGTATGGAAGAGTATGAACAAATATTAGAAGAGACTTTAGAGGGGGTTTGTGAAGCACCTAAAAATCTTGAAATAGAAAAAGATATTATTGCAAAAAATAAACTAATCGCGTGTAGGGAAGATGAATCCACTATCAGAGGTATAGAGATTTCGCAAACCTTTTTAGATGCATGGGCACATGATAAATCTAGTGATTACTACTTTACAGATAGAGCGTATATTAATGAAATAGAAACTATTTCAGATAGTTATAAAACAGAAATTTTAGAAAGCCCCGCTATGACCATCTATTTGCTTCCTGAATCCATGGACGTGACAGGACTTAAGATGCCTTCTCAAGAAGAAAAGGAAGGCTGGCAGGAACTTGTCGGTAAAATAGGGACTTGGCAGCAGGAGACTAAGCACTTGCCATTACCCGAGATATCCCTTAAATCATTAATGGTACAAGAAGTGCTTCCTTATAAAATTTATGAGAAAGAGCACATTAAATATATTGTAACGGAAAGTAACGGAGCTTTAAAACGTACAACGCTTTATTTACCTACAGATTCTGTGCCGCAAGAAGAGTTACCTGCTTTATTTTTATACAGTGAATTTCTAGGGAAGGCGGCTAGTGAAAGAACACCTTTTGAAGAAGTGATGGATATTGATGTAATGGCAGTAGAAAGGGAAAAACTTTGCCCTTATTTGAAGATAAGTGTCATTAGCAATCAAAATCAAGATATTATGAAAACCTTTAAAGAGGTGAATGAAGCACTTCTAGAGAAAGATGAAGCGTGGTATGAGGCGCAACTTCAAAGTTTTATGAATCGTTTTAGAGAGCAGTTTTCTAGTGATGTGTTAGGTACACTTAAATGGCTTAATACTTCTGCTCAAAGCGGATACAAACGTTATTTGTTTGAAACCCACTATCCCCTTTATACCTACTGTGCATACATGAAGAATAGTCATTCAACAGCTTATATAGAGGCCATCAAAGAGATGGCTGGTAAAACAAAGCCTGTAGAAGGCAGTGTAATAGGTATACAGGGAGATAAAAACTTTAATCAAGAACAGCTTAAAAAATATGAGAACTATTTTAAAGCCAATCCTGTAGAAAAAAATGTAGAAATGGAATATAGTTTCATAAAATCGGCGAACCTTAACATATATTATAAAAACACACCTGTAGATTATTTACTCTTTAGCTATGATAAAGAGCAGGATCAATTAGATGGCAAAGATTATGTGATGGCTTCTTATATTACCAATCAATATTTACGTCCACATATCCGCCTAGAGCAAGGCGCTTATGGTAGTACCATGATTGCAAGCTATCCTAACAATTTTATTCTTTACACCTATCGTGATCCAGATATTCTAGCTTCTATTAAGCATATTACAGTTTTATCCTCTGTGTTAAGGGAAGAGCTGGATGAAGAAGCGCTAAATATAGCACGTATTGATGCCCTTTCTCAGGTTCAGAATCAACTTAATTTTATTGGTAATCCTTTAGAAAAAGGAACTCAAATTGAAAAAATGATTTTATTAGGGATAAAGCCAGAAAAGCTTTTAAAACTGCAAAAAGAAATTGTAAAATGTAATTTAAAAGATCTAGATGAAAAATTAAGTTTATTACCTTATCTTTTTGATAGTGGTCAAATGAGTGTTTGTACAGGTAGAAGTCATATTAAGAGCACCAAGGAAGCTAACATCTATAGAGTGAAGTAAAGCATAAAAAGTTCAGAGTTTTTACATTCTGAACTTTTTATATTGATTTTTATTCTCAATTAACTATAATAAGATTAAGTACGATGTGAAAGGAGTAGCTTAAGAGATGAAGAAAAAAAGCGTCATAATAACAATATGTATACTTATATACATACTTTTTATTGGTTATAAATATCAGGTAAGACATGGGAATGTTGTAGAAAATTCAGATGAGTCGTTAACGGTCGTTACATCATTTTATCCCATGTATATGCATACAAAAGAAATTATGAAAAATACACCTCATACACTTGTGAATATGGCAAGTCAGACTGTAGGATGTCTTCATGATTATCAGCTTACAGTACAAGATGCTAAAAAATTATACGATGCAGATGTACTGGTGACTAATGGTCTTGGCAGTGAGAATTTTATTGAAAAGGCCTATAAACAGAATCAAGATTTGAAAATTATAGAGGCAAGTCATGAGATTGAACAGCAGCTCCTTGCAGGTGAAGATGTACATACATCGGAGGAAGATTTACATGAGGAAGAAGCACATAGTCATCATGATCATAATCATGACCATAACGCAGTGAATGACCACATATGGTTAAGTATAGAAGGATCTATTATGCAAATTGAAGAAATTGCTAAAGGACTTATGGCAATTGACCCTGCTTATGCCAAAGTTTATCAAGAAAATGCTACGGCCTATATAAATGCCTTAAGAGAACTAGAGCAAACTGCTAAAGAGAGTTTTAAGGGAAAGGGGGAGGACTTAAAAGTAGTCAGCGTACATGACGCATTTACTTACATGCTAGATGATTTAGGTATAGAGGTGGTAGAGACTATTCCAGAAGGCAGTTATGAAAATGCTTCAGCTAAACAAATTGAACACTTAGTGGAACATATGCAAGAAGAAAATGTACAGGTGATTGTGACAGAAGCTAAAAATCAGGATTTAGCCATACTAAAAATGCTTCAAAATGAAATGCCTTGTCAAATCTATGTACTAGATGCACTTGTAAATGGTCAGGAGTCAGGTACACAAAGTAGTATAGGAGAGTTTGAATACGTAGTACGTATGAAAAAAAATATAGAGATATTGAAAGAGGCGTTTAATTAATGAGTGAGTGTAAATTTTGCTGTACAGAACTTAAAGATGTAACAGTTTGCAAGGAAGGTATGACTTTATTAGACCGTATTAATCTTCATCTGCATTGTAATGAGATTACGGCTATTGTAGGACCTAACGGCGCGGGTAAAACAACACTTTTTAGGACTTTACTTGGGGAAATGCATTATACAGGGGAGATTAAACATCACATCCATAAGAATGAGAAAAAGCAACATAGACCCATTATTGGGTATGTGCCACAGCATCTGAACTTTGACCGCACGACACCTCTTACAACTTTAGATTTATTTACTGCCTGTATGCAGAAAAGACCTATATGGACTAAAATGACTGCAGCCTTTAGAGAAGAAGTAGTTAAAGCTTTAAAAGAAGTGAAGCTGGATTATGCTATCGACCGTAAAATAGGTTTACTTTCAGGTGGAGAACTGCAACGTGTACTTTTAGCCCTTGCCCTTCAGCCAAAGCCAGATTTGCTCCTCTTAGATGAACCTATTTCTGGGGTAGATGTGAATGGTCAGAAGCTCTTTTATGAGACAGTACATGACTTAAAATCTAAATATCATATGTCTATTGTACTGATTACTCACGAAATTGAAGCTTTAGAACATATTTGTGATCAAGCGGTGCTGCTGAATAAAAAGGTGTTAGCTATTGGGAAGCCTGAAGAAGTAAGAGAAGAAGCAGCTAATCAGAAACAACTTTATGTAGGAGGCCGTATAAGATGACAGAAGTTATTTATAATCTTATAGATTTTTTATTTCCCTTTGACTTTTTAAGTATGGAGTTTATGAAAAATGCTTTTTTAGGGATTTTGATTGCAGCACCAATGCTAGGATTACTAAGTACAATGGTTGTTAATCAAAAAATGGCTTTCTTCTCAGATGCTATAGGGCATAGTGCTTTAACAGGGATAGGTATTGGCGTTTTATTAGGTTTTTCTAATCATACTTTATCCATGCTTATTTTAGCAGTTATACTAGGTATGCTTATTGCCTACTTTAGTTACAAGCATCAAGAGACAACAGATACTATTATTGGGATTTTTTCCGCTGGAACAGTAGCATTAGGTACTATGCTGCTTTCTAGAAATGGGAACTTCAATCAGTATACACATTATCTCATAGGAGATTTGTTAAGTATTCAGCTTGAAGATTTAATGGTACTTATTTTAGTAAGTATAGTAGTTCTTGTATTTTGGTATTTTATTTTTAATGATTTAGTTCTTACAAGTCTGAATGTATCTTTAGCTAATAGCAGAGCTATTCATACCCTTAGACTTCAAATGTTCTTTACTTGTATTGTAGCAGTTGTAGTTGTTTTATGTATTCCTTGGATTGGGGTTATGCTTATTAATGCCTTTCTTATTTTACCGGGGGCAATTAGCCGCAACGTAGCACGTAATATGAGACAGTATCATCTTTATTCTATCTTTTTCGCGCTTTTTAGTGGACTTGTAGGCCTATGGCTTGCCTATGTATTAGGAACCTCAGCAGGTGCAACCATTGTAGTTGTTATGACTATTTGCTATATTGCGACCTCTCTTGTAAAAAGACTAACATATTGACATCTTTCTTATACGATTATACAATAGGGATGGTTGTTAAAAATTTGATTTAAAGCAAGTCTTTAAATCGTTTGAGTAGAAAGGAGTCATAGCGATGATGTACTCACATGAAGTAGAACAAATGTGTCCTCTTGCAAAAGGACCTAATCACGGACCAGCTCCAATTCCACAAGAAGGAAGATGGGTTCAGTCTAAAGAAGTTACAGATATTAGCGGTCTTACACACGGTGTAGGCTGGTGTGCTCC
>JAHLFD010000290.1:0-6002 GCA_018883975.1 Candidatus Niameybacter stercoravium | reverse complement strand
TAAGCTCAAGCGGTGTTACACCATCTGTTAGGCCACCAAGTGGAAGTGCGTAAACTTTATCTTGATCAGAAAGAGTAGTAAACCCAAAATTCATGAGATAATTGTATGCTGTTTCAATACCTACCATATCTACAGTCTTAACAGCTAGGATATTCATAGAATCCCAAATACCTTCACGTACTGTAGTAGGGCCTTTGAAGTAACTTCTCCAGTTTTTTGGAGAATATTTACCAATTGTATAAGGTTCATCTACAATGATAGAACCTGGAGAAAGGAGCCCTGTATCCAGTGCTGGTGCATAAGAAGCCAGTACTTTGAAAGTAGAACCAGGTTGTCTTTTAGCTTGTGTTGCACGGTTGAAAGTACGGTCACCATATTTTTCACCACGTCCACCTGAAAGTGCTTTAACATGACCATTGTATTGATCCATAATAACGAAAGCTGCTTGGGCTTGAGGTACAAGCTGCTCAACCTCAGCAACAATTGTATCGCCTTCGGCAAGTTCCCAGCTAGCTTGTTTGGCTTTCTTGAAGTTTGCTATTTCAGCTTCTGAATCGGATTGTAACACACCTTCTGCCCATTTATTTACTGTTGTGCCATCAGCTTTTTTTATAGTAGCACTATAGTTAATAACATATTCTTTATAAGAAGGGAAGAGTGAGTCATCATCCATCTTATCATCTACAATTTTTTGCATATCTTGGTCAAGGGTTGTATAGATTTCAACACCACCACCAAAGAGTAAGTTATTTGCTTGTGTAGCTGTCATACCTTTTTTAGTTTGAAGGTCGCTAAGAACTTGTTCAATTACAGCATCCACAAAGTAGCTATGGACAGAGTCTTGTTGTTCGTATTGAGCATTTACTTCTTGAATATTTTTATAAGGATTTTCGAGTAAAGCAGCTTGTCTTTCCTCTTCTGTAATATAGCCTTGTTCTACCATATAGGAAAGAATAACTTTTGCTTTTTCAAAGTTGTTCTCTGGGTTGCGAATTGGGCTATATCTTGTAGGTGCCTGTGTAATACCAGCTATAACAACACTTTCAGCTAGAGAAAGTTCAGAAACATCTTTACCAAAATAACGTTTTGCTGCAGCTTGTACACCGTTTGTACCATGTCCTAAAGGCATTGTATTTAAGTAATATTCTAGGATAAGGTCTTTTTCATAAAGTGCATCAATTTGAAGTGCAAGATATTGTTCTTGAATTTTACGCACGAAAGTCTGATCGCTAGTAAGAGCATTGTTTTTAATAACCTGTTGCGTAATAGTACTTGCACCTTCTACAATTTCACCTGCTTTTAAGTTTGTTACAATAGCACGCATAATCCCTAATAAGTCAATGCCATTATGATCAATCTAGCATCTTCAATGGCTATAACAGCTTCTTGAAGGTGTTTAGGAATCTGGTCAAGTTTTGCATAAATACGGTTCTCACCACTCGATAGCGTATCTATTTCGGTGCCATTTTCATCATAGATAAAAGAGGTATAGTCTGTAGTAGGCTTAATATTAATTGTAGAAACATCAGGAGCGCTTTTAATAATACCTACTAAAATACCAAGCCCTGACCCTACAATAGCAAAAAGACCAATAACAAGTGTAATGGCTATAACACGAAAAGTGGTTACTTTAGCTTTTTTCGTCTTTTTCTTTTTTGTATTTTTATTAGAATCTTGCATTTTCTTTGAACGTGAATCTTTAGAGTAATTCATCTATCATCCTCCTCAATATGGTATTATACCAAAGATGCTAGGTAAGCGCAAAAAGAAATACATACCTTAGTATAATGTATTAGTATAAAACTAAATAGATAAATAGAAAAGTAGTATTATAAATTAGTAATTAAACTTTAATATTTAAGATGATGCTTGTCATGGAATGTCCCTTCTATGAATATATTAAAAATAAAGCATTGAATAGGAGGTAGCTTATGTTTAGAGGTTATAAATATCGTTATAGACCAACGCCTAAAGCACCTACTTATATGTATAAATCATCAGGTGGAAGGCGTTATAAGGAGCATAACTATCAAGGCTTATTAGCTGTATTTGCTATTATTGCCATATTTATTGTTATTTATATCCAGTTAGATAGAGAAGTTATGCCTACAGTTATAGCTATGGCAGAGCATGAAGCCACTACTATTGCTACTAAAACGATTAATGAGGCGGTTAATTTATCTCTAGAAAGTACTCAGATAACGGAAGAGGATTTAATCAGCTATGACTATAATGATGCGGGGGAACTTGTATCCTGGAATGTGAATTCTATCCTTATTAATACACTCTGTGCAGATATTGTTGATAAAATAGCCGATAAGTTAGATACAATAGGAAGCGTTTCTTTTAAAGTCCCTTTAGGAAACTTAACAGGTAGCCGTATTTTTGCTAACTTAGGACCTGAAATTACTATTGAAGTATTACCAGTAGGTACTGTAAAAGTAGATTATGATAATGAAATTGTGGCAGCAGGGATTAATCAAGTTAATCACAAAGTATGGCTTGATATTGATACAACAGTTCAAGTCGTTGTACCCCTTTTTGCAGATCAAATACATATTTCAAGGCGTATAGTCCTTATTGATAAGATGGTTTCAGGCAAAGTTCCACCAAACTATGTTAATGTGCTCCCTAATAATGTACTAGATGGCATTGATGCAGCAACCCCAAACACTAGCTACAATTTGGCTCCTTAGACATTATGCACAAGGGAAAAATTAACCCGTTTATAAATTTATCTATTTTTGTGAGTTGTCATGATATGGCATAAATGATATATTAATTAAAAAAGTAGGATTAAGCGTCACCGATTAGGCGACGCTTTTTTAATAAATCATAATACTATTGTAAAGGGGCTAACAGGATGGAAAATATTAAATTATCTGAACTATTTGGCAAAAATGTATTTGATGATAAGGTGATGCGTGAGCGTCTTCCGAAATCAACCTACAAACAGTTACATAAAACAATTGATGAAGGCTTAGAACTTGATCCAAGTGTAGCTGAAGTTGTAGCAAATGCTATGAAAGATTGGGCAATTGAGCATGGTGCAACACATTTTACTCATTGGTTCCAACCAATGAATAGTCGTACAGCAGAGAAACATGACTCATTCTTATCTCCAACTTCAGATGGTCGTGTCATTATGGAGTTTTCAGGTAAAGAGCTTATTAAAGGAGAAGCTGACGGTTCTTCTTTCCCATCAGGTGGTCTTAGACAAACTTTTGAGGCAAGAGGTTATACAGTATGGGATTGTACATCTCCAGCCTTCTTAAAAGAAGATATTAGTGGTGTGGCACTTTGCATTCCTACAGTATTCTATTCACATACTGGTGAAGCGCTTGATAAAAAAGCACCATTACTTCGTTCAATGGAAGTTATTGAAGACGCGGCACTTCGTGTACTTCGTGCATTAGGTGATACAGAAAGTAAAAAGGTTATTACAACAATTGGTGCAGAGCAAGAATACTTCCTCGTTGACAAACGCCAATATCAACAACGTAAAGATCTTATCTTTACAGGTCGTACACTCTTTGGTGCTATGCCTCCAAAAGGTCAAGAAATGGAAGACCACTACTATGGAAGTATTAAAGAGAAAATCGGTAAGTTCATGCGTGAAATTGATATTGAACTTTGGAAGTTAGGTGTACCTTCTAAAACAAAACATAATGAAGTAGCCCCAGCACAACACGAGCTTGCACCTATTTTTGCAACAGCAAACGTAGCATCTGATCAAAATCAACTTGTTATGGAAGTGCTTCAAAAAGTAGCAAACCGTCATGACCTTGCTTGTCTTCTTCATGAAAAACCATTTAGAGGTGTAAATGGTTCAGGTAAGCATGATAACTGGTCCCTTGTAACAGATACAGGTATAAACTTATTCTCACCAGGTAAACAACCAAAAGAAAATTTATCATTCCTTATTTTCTTAGCTGCAACAATTGAAGCAGTTGACAAACATGCTGATCTTTTAAGATTGTCAGCTGCAACAGCAGGAAATGATCATCGTCTTGGTGGTAATGAAGCACCTCCAGCTATTATTTCTATTTTCTTAGGTGATCAGCTTACAGAACTTCTTTACCACATTGCACGTGGAGAAGAAATGGATGATTTAACAAAAGAAGTGATGGAAATGGGTGTTGCAACACTTCCAAAACTTAAAAAAGAAGTAACAGACCGTAACCGTACATCTCCATTTGCTTTTACAGGAAATAAATTTGAATTTAGAATGTTCCCATCTTCAGGCTGTATTTCAGAAGCTAATGTTATTATGAATACAATGGTTGCTGAAACTTTACATGAGTTTGCAGATAAACTTGAAGGGGCAGAAGACCTTCAAAAAGCAGTTAATAGAATTGTACGTCATACACTTAAAAATCATGGACGTATTATCTTCAATGGAAATGGTTACTCAGAAGAATGGGTAGAAGAAGCAGCAAGACGTGGTTTACCAAACTACACATCAACAGTAGATGTTATTCCAGCCCTTATTTCACAAAAATCT
This sequence comes from Candidatus Niameybacter stercoravium, assembly GCA_018883975.1. Lineage (GTDB taxonomy): Bacteria > Bacillota > Clostridia > Lachnospirales > Cellulosilyticaceae > Zhenhengia > Zhenhengia stercoravium. The sequence continues at coordinate 1,498 of JAHLFD010000290.1, read as the reverse complement.
ATTGATTTATTTAGCAACCTTAAAGTATTTAGTGAAGTTGAACTCCATTCTCGTTATGAAATTCTTATCGAAGAATATTATAAAACAATTAATATTGAAGCACGCACAATGCTCAGTATGGCAAAAACACAAATTATGCCTGCTGTCATTAACTACATGACACAAGTTGCTCAAAATGTAAGTATTATGACAAGTCTTGGCCAATTTAATATTGATGCTCAAAGTGAAATGCTCACAGAACTTAATACGCTATTAAATAGTCTTAAACGTGCTATTGATGAACTTGAAATAGTTCACAACGAAACAATTCAAATTGAAGAAGGTCTTGAAAAAGCACAAGCATTCCGTAATAACGTTCTTCCAAAAATGGAAACATTACGTGAAGTGGCAGACCAATTAGAAACAATTGTAGATGAAAAAATCTGGCCAATTCCTACTTATAGTGAATTACTCTTCAGAGTTTAATACAAATAAAAAGGTAAGTTTCCACATGGAAACTTACCTTTTTTCTACATAAGACCTTATAGGAAAAGCAAAAATTTGGTATACTATAAAATAATGAACTTAGCTCGCATGAGCGTAACTAAGAAAGGACTACTATGAAAGAATTAAGAAAAGAAGAAGAGGTCGTAATTCTATTTGCGGCTCAAAAGAAAAATCTTAAAGAAGATGATGCCTGGGAAAGTTTAGATGAATTAGAAGAATTGGTAAATACTGCTGGGGCTAGAGCGGCAGTTAAAGTACTTCAGCGTGTAGATAGTATTAATCCAGGTTACTATATCGGAACAGGTAAAGTAGAAGAACTTAAAGAGCTTGTGGCCTTACATGGTGCAACAGGTGTTGTATCAGATGATGAACTTTCTCCTGTTCAAATGCGTAATTTATCCCTTGAATTAGGGGTAAAAGTAATGGATCGTACCCTTGTCATCCTAGACATCTTTGCGCAACGTGCGCGTTCAAGAGAAGGTAAACTGCAAGTTGAGATTGCACAGCTTAAATATCAATACTCACGTCTTACTGGATTTGGTGAAATGCTTTCTAAACAAGGTGGCGGTATTGGAACAAGAGGCCCTGGTGAAAAGAAACTTGAACTCGATAAACGCCATATTCGTACTAGAATGGAATTATTGCAGGCTGAAATTGAAGAGTTTGAGAAACATAGACAGCTTCTTCGTACACGAAGACAAAAGAATAATATACCGGTAGTAGCTATTGTAGGTTATACAAATGCAGGGAAGTCTACTTTATTAAATGCACTTTGTGAAAGTGATGTTTATGCAGAAAATCAACTTTTTGCTACGCTTGATCCTACAACACGTTCAGCAACACTTCCAAGTGGCAGTGAAATTATGCTGACAGATACAGTAGGTTTTATCCGTAAACTGCCTCATCATCTTGTTAAAGCGTTCTATTCAACACTTGAAGAAGCTAAATATGCAGATATTATCTTGCATGTAATGGATGCAAGTTCTGAGCATTTAGCTACACATAATGAAGT
>JAHLFD010000289.1:0-8455 GCA_018883975.1 Candidatus Niameybacter stercoravium | reverse complement strand
TCCATCATTTGAGTAAACTTAGTTTGACGTTCCTGAGCTGTTGTCGCTTCTCCTGTAAATGGACAGTCTGAAATAGTACAAATTGTAAGTGCTTTTTTACCTGCACGTGCAGCATTCATATAAAGTGCAGCTGCTTCCATTTCTACTGCTAGTACACCCATTTTTTGCCATGACTTAAGTCTTAAACTATCATCATAGAATGTATCACTTGAGTATAAGTTACCAACTTTATAAGTGTAACCTAAACGTTCAGCTTCTGATACTGCTTTTTGCACAAGGTCAAATGATGCAATTGGTGCATAGCGACCTGGTAATAAGTATTGATCCTCATAGTTTGAATTTGTACAAGCACCCATACCGATTACAATATCTCCGATGTGAAGACTTTCATCGATAGCACCTGCTGAACCGATACGAATAATATTTTCTACACCATAGAAGTTATATAATTCATAAGTATAAATTCCGATTGATGGCATACCCATGCCATGTCCTTGTACTGATACACGTTTACCTTTATAAGTCCCTGTATAGCCGTACATACCTCTTACAGAGTTATACTCAACAACATCCTCTAAATACGTATCTGCTAAGAATTTTGCACGTAATGGGTCTCCAGGCATTAATACTGTTTTTGCAATATCGCCTAATTTCGCGCCGTTATGTGGAGTTGGTGTACTCATAAGTATCCTCCTAATATATATATAATTTTATCTACCTCTTAAATGTATCATGTCACGGATTAACTGTTCAAGGTAGACAAAGCCTACTGTAATATTTTACCTTCTAAATAAAAAACGTGCAAGTTATATACCTGCACGTTTAGTGTTATTTTAATCTACAATAGGTTCAATTAGTCCATAAGTTCCATTTTTACGTTTATAGACTACATTGACTTCCTCAGTATAAGCGTCTCTATAAACAAAGAAGTTATGCCCTACAAGTTCCATTTGCATAATAGCTTCTTCTGCATCCATAGGTTTAATCGCAAATTTCTTTTTGCGATCTATTTTTAGCAGTTCTTCTGCCTCCGTATCAATAGATGCAAATGCATCGGAAAGTCCTGCAATATTTCCTCCGCTTCGATGTCTACGTCTTAATTTATTTTTAAAACGTACAATTTGTCTTTCAATAATAGCTACGGCATCATCAATAATGGCATACATATCTTTGCCTTCTACTTCACCTCTTAAAATTTGTCCATTGAAAGGAATTGTAATCTCAATGATGTGTCTTAGCTTCTCTACAATTAACATCACTTGTACTTCTGTTTGATCATTAAAATACTTATCTAGCTTATGAAGTTTATCTTCTACGGCATATTCAAGGCCCTTTGTAACCTCTATATTTTTACCTATAATGTTGTATTTCATATGTATCTCTCCTTTCAATCAACTGCCTGTTAACAGGTAAGTTATACTATATATATTCGATAAGATATGCTAAAATCCTCTTTTCGAATAAAATAATTTAGAATTTTATATTAGCCTCGCATCTCTATATGGAGACTGCGAGGCTATAGTCTTTCTCTTATTCATTAGCAGATGAACTATCTACTTCATCTGTAGTAGCATCACTACTATCTATCTCTGTACTGTCTGTTTCAGTTTCTTCTGCATCCGTTGTAGCCTCACTACTATCTACCTCTGTACTGTCTGTTTCAGCTTCTTCTGCATCCGTTGTAGCTTCAACATTAGTTTCAGCACTTGTAGGTTCTTCTGAGGTTGGTGCACATCCTACAAATGCAGCCGCACTCATTGAAGCTAATGCAATAAATAATAATTTCTTCATAGTATATAATCCTCCAATTTAAAATAAATTTAGTTTTTTATGCAAATTTTTAATGACTATGGCCAAAGTATAGACTTTTCCTGTGTAGGCTATGTAAAGAAATTCAACATATTTTGTATATAAAGTATATATAAATCTTATCCATATTATTAACATTCTATATACAACACTAATACTTACAAAAATTCTGCACCAGAATCTTAGGTGTATCTTAGTCATTATTTACATGAATTAAGCATTTTATTAACTTCTAATGTTTAACAAAAAATATATTTCTTATTAATAGTCTTCTCATTTTTTTCATACTTCCTTTATTAATTACTAAAGCTAGATATTTTGTTTCTACGACAAAAAAATGGCTATCGCCATATTTCTTATCTGTCACCTTCCTTAAAGAAGTAGGGAATCCCCCCCAGGCGTCTCTTTATATTCTAGAAGAGTAGAACCTCCTAGAATATAAAAAAGCTTAGTTCACATTACTATAAACTAAGCTTTATCTTAATCTTCAAATATAAAGAGTTCTTCTATAGGTGTTTCTACGGCTTTTGAAATATCAATAGCAAGTTTGAGTGAAGGGTTATACTTACCTGCTTCTAATCTCATAATCGTCTCTCTTCTTACTCCTACTTTTTCTGCTAACTGCTCCTGAGTAAGTTCTTTCATTAATCTATATTTCTTTAATGTACATATAAACTCTGGCATAATCTTTATTCCTTATTCTCATAGTAGTAGAGTAACCCTAGCGGCAAAGAGATCTGTAGGGCCCATAAAAGAGCTAGTGCTGCAACTAAAAAGGTATATGCTATTTCTATTCCCCTTTGCGATATCCAGTTCACTGTAATAATAAGTATAAAAGCCATCGATACGCTTGTTATTTTACTAGCCATGGCTACTGCTCTTTGCTCATTATATTGAAAGCTCTCATCTCTTAACGTATTAGACATCTTGCCTTCAAAATAGAATCCAAAAAATCCAAAGAAACCTAAAAATAAAAGTACATTAGGATTACCTAATTCTATATAGAGTACGGGTGATATAAATCCTAGTAAACCTAATAAGCCTAACCAAGGACTAATTTTTCGTGTTCTAGTCATCTCTCTTTTCATAAAGCGCCTCCTTACAAGTGATATATTTGTATCCTTATGTGATAAATATATCACTTGCATTTGAAGATGTCAATACTTCTCAATAAAATTTACTGACTATTCTAAATGCGGCGTTTCAGCATAAGATTTGATTATTCCTCGCCCTTCTTCTACCTCTACAATGCTTAGACTTGTCTGAGATACAAAAGGTTCATCCCATAATGCTGATACTTCTCTAGCATCCCATAAACTCATAATATGCTTAAGTGTAATCGTATGGGTTACTAATAAGATGTTTCCTTCTTGATGCTGCTCTATAAGTTCTTGTATAAAGCTATAGGCTCTATCTCTTGTATCAAAGAAACTTTCTCCCCCCTGTGCTTTATATAGATGTGGTTCATGCCAAAAGTGATGAGACTCTATAGGGTCTAGCTTTTCTACTTCTTCAAAAGTAGAGCCCTCCCATATACCTATATTCATTTCTCTAAGCCTTACTTCTTTTATAATTGGTACATCTCTTCCTTCCATAATGGTACATGCTGTCTCATAAGCACGGTTACTATCACTTACAAATACCTTCTCAAAAGGAATATTCTTTAAATAGTTTCCAAGAGCCTGTGCCTGCTTACGTCCTTTCTCTGTAAGTGGTGAGTCTTTATGACCCTGCATCCTCTTTTGTATATTCCATTCGGTTTCTCCATGTCTTGTTATGTATAATGTAAGCATCTTAATCCTCCCTTGTTTTAATAAAAATATTGTAGTACTTATGCCCCCTTAAGGCAATTCCTGTATATACTATTAATATCCTAGATAGTATAATAAAGCTAGATCACTTTTCTAAAGGAGGATTTATTATGAAAAAACCTATTTTTACAGGTTCTGGCGTTGCTATTATTACCCCATTTAATGAAACAGGGATTGATTTTGATAAATTAGGTAAACTTATTGAATGGCATATTGCAGAAGGCACAGATGCTATTATCATCTGTGGTACAACAGGTGAATCTCCAACACTTCCTATTGAGGAACATAAAGAGGCCATCCGTTATACAGTTGAAAAGGTAGCTGGGCGTATTCCTGTTATTGCAGGTACAGGCAGCAATGACACACAACATTCCATTGAAACAAGCCGTTATGCAGAAGCTGTTGGCGCCGACGCGCTTTTATCTGTAGTTCCTTATTACAATAAAACTTCCCAAAAAGGACTTTACGAGCATTTTAGTGTCATTGCACATGCTGTTAAGCTTCCTATTATCCTTTACAATGTACCAGGACGTACTGTACTTGATATGAGTCCAGAAACAACAGCAAAACTTGCTCAAATTGACAATATAGTAGCTATTAAAGAATGTAACTTCTCTCATGTAGGTGAGCTTATGAACCTCTGTCCCGAAGACTTTAGTATTTACTCTGGTGAAGATGGATTAGTACTTCCTTACCTTGCTTTTGGTGCTAAAGGGGTTATCTCTGTTATGGCTAACATTATTCCAAAAGAAACTCACGAACTTTGTCAGGCTTTCTTCGATGGTGATGTAGATAAAGCAAGAGCGCTTCAACTTAAAACCCTTCCACTGGTTAAAGCACTTTTCTGTGAAGCAAGTCCTGTACCAGTGAAAAAAGCTATGAACCTTATGAATATGAATGTAGGTAAATGCCGCCTACCACTTATTGATATGGAACCTCAAAATGAAGCTTTCCTAGTAGAAACACTAAAAAACTATGGACTTATTAAATAATTAAACTAAAAAGGAGTAAGCTACTCGTTATAATAGCTTGCTCCTTTTTCTTTCTATCTTTTTTAATTAAAACTATAAGCTTTGGGTTTCATTTATAACTTGTGCATGCAACATACTGTCACCTGAAATGCTTCATTACCAGGCATTACTCCCGAGCATGTATCAACTATTTCAAAGCCCATTGACTGATATAAATGTATAGCAGGCTCATTTCCTACCAAAACTTCCGCCCCAAGGGGTCTTTTCCGTGTATTTTCAATAACATGCTTAACTAGATATTTACCAATTCCCTGCCCCATATAAACTGGGTCAACATACAACCATGCAAGCTCATCATCCGAATAGGCTACAAATCCAACTACTTTATCATTTATCAAAGCAACTTGAATACTATAATCAAATAGTCCTTCATTAGAAGCAGCCTCAATAAGTGGAACAAATGCATCACTTAAGCCCGCAAGATCCAGCTCAATCATACGAGCAGTATCATGAATTTCTACCAATCGTAACCAATCTTGTGATTGGTACTCACGAATAAAAACCTCTATCATCCCCCAATATCCTCCTGCATCATGTCATAAATCTATATTTATAAAATAAATTATAACATTCAAACAAAAAAGGAGTAAATAAGCATAGTTTTATGTTTTTATAAATTAGTAAGATTTTTAAGTGAGAAATCTAATATAGGTGCTGAGTGTGTAAGCGCTCCGCAAGATACATAGTCTACACCTATTTCAGCAATCTCTTTAAGTCGGGCTTTAGTAACATTCCCAGAGCATTCCGTTTCTGCTCTGCCATTTACTAAGCTTACTGCTTCTTTCATCATGTCATTAGACATGTTATCCAGCATGATAATATCTGCACCTGCTTCTAAGGCTTCTTCTAACATCTCTAGGTTCTCAACTTCTACTTCAATCTTTCTTACAAATGGGGCGTAGTCTTTTGCTAAACGTATAGCTTCTTTTACGCCACCAGCTGCTCCAATATGATTATCTTTAATTAGGATACCATCTGATAAGTTGAAACGATGATTGTAACCACCACCAACTTTAACTGCATACTTCTCAAAAACGCGCATACCTGGTGTTGTTTTACGTGTATCTAAAAGTTTTGTATGGCTACCTTTAAGCTCACTTACTAAACTATGTGTCAAAGTAGCAATACCACTCATACGTTGTAAGTAATTAAGCGCTACACGCTCGCCTGATAAAAGAATTCTCGCATCACCTGTTACAGTTGCAATAAGGTCTCCTTTTTTAATGTGATCTCCCTCATTAAAGAAAGTCTCAAACTCAGTTTCTCCTAGAAGCTCAAAAGTACGTTTAAAGACTGGAAGTCCTGCGAGGATGCCATCTTCTTTACAAATAAGTTGTACGCTAGAACGTGTATTTTCCCTAATAATTGCTGCTGTTGTTACATCTTCACCTGTAATATCTTCTTGAAGTGCTAGACGTATTTTATCATCCACATTGATAGTCATTGTGACACCATTTATCATAAAAATCCCCATCCTTCTTTTTAATTTCTTCTAAGATTAATGCTTTATAATCTTCTTGTAACCTATCCATCTCATAACTTTGTACATCTATAGGAACGCAGTCATCTAACATGCCTAATCCTTCTTCTACTATATGACATGCTGCTCTTTTAGCAAAGATTAAACTCTCAAGTAATGAATTACTTGCAAGCCTATTACGACCATGTACACCATTGCAGCTTGTTTCCCCTACAGCATAGAGGTTGTCCATTGTTGTCTTACTATACTTATCTACCTTAATGCCCCCCATAAAATAATGCTGTGCTGGCGTAACTGGAATAGGCTCTTTTAGTAAATCATATCCTTCTTCCATACAGCGCTCATAGATATTAGGGAAGCGTCTTTTAATCTTTTCTTCTCCTAAGTGCATGAGTGAAAGCCATACATAAGGTCGCTCATCTTTTATCATTTGATCATAAATGGCTACACTTACTACATCTCTTGGTAAAAGTTCATCTACAAAACGCTTACCTGCATAATTTAGAAGATGAGCTCCTTCTCCCCTTACTGCTTCGGATATAAGGAATCTTCTCCCCTGCATTTTACTATATAGTGTAGTAGGATGAATCTGAATATAATGAATGTCTTGAAGGGCTATATGATGTTTGAGAGCTATAGCCAGACTATCCCCTGTTAAATGTTTAAAGTTGGTAGAGCTTTCAAATAAACCTCCAATGCCACCTGTTGCAAGTATAACCTTCTTGCTATAAATAGGCTGTATATGTCCTTGATGAGCTACTACAATCCCTTGGCATACATTTTCTTTAGTAATAAGGTCTATCATAGTAGTATGGGTTACAAGCTCTATATTATTTTGCTCTTTAACACGTTCAAGCAGCTTAGAGGTAATCTCTTTTCCTGTTATGTCCTGATGATGTAAAATACGATTAATACGATGAGCTCCTTCCCTTGTATAAGAAAGTTCTCCATCTAATTTATCAAACTCTACCCCTAATGCTATGAGTTTTTCAATGGTATTAGTGGACTCACGAATCATAATATCAACAGACTCTCTATTATTTTCATAGCGCCCTGCTTTTAAAGTATCTTCAAAGTAACACTCATAATCTTCTTTATTTCTTAAAGTAGAAATGCCCCCCTGTGCTAAATAAGAGTCACTATCTTCTAGTCCTTCTTTAGTTATCATGAGAATTCTTAAGTCACTAGGTAAATGAAGTGCCCCGTATAAACCAGCTACTCCAGTCCCTACTATAATAATGTCGTATGAATCACGCATACTATCCCTTCTTTTCCTTGTTTAATCTCTATTAATCTGCTAATTTATGCATTGCAAGAAGTGCTTCTTCTGCAGCCTTTCTTTCAGCTTCTTCTAATACAACTTCATACTTCATATCTCTTAAAGCTTCATAAAGCTTACTAAGTGTAATACGTTTCATATCTGCACATTCTTTTTTCTCTCCTACAAAGTAGAAGTTCTTATTTGGATTATTCTTTTTAAGTTCATAGAGAATACCTATTTCTGTACATACAATAAAAGAATCTGCTTGGCTTTTATCTACGTAATCAATAATACCTGTTGTACTTCCTACATAATCTGCTAAGTCTACAATTTCACTTGGACATTCCGGATGTACAAGTACTTTAGCTTCTGGTCTAAGTACTTTTTCTCTAAGCACCGCTTCTTTTTGAATGCTTCTATGTATATGGCAGTAACCATCATTAAAAATAAACTCTTTTTCTGGCACTTTAGATGCTACATAAGTCCCTAAGTGCTGATCTGGCACAAAGAAAATTTTAGATTGTTTAAGGGCTTTTACAATATTTAAAGCATTTGCAGATGTAACACAAACATCAGATTCTGCTTTAATCTGCGCTGTTGAGTTAATATAGCATACGACAGCTAAGTCTTCATGCTCTTGTCTTACTTGTTTTATTTGCTGTGGTGTTACCATATGAGCCATAGGACAGTCCGCTACATCATCTGGTAATAAAACAGTTTTGTGTGGGTTTAAGATTTTTGCACTTTCTCCCATGAATTTTACACCACCAAAAACAATAACTTGCTCTTTTGCCTCCCTTGCTACTTTTGAGAGATAATAAGAATCACCTACATAATCAGCAATCTCTTGTAAATCATCATCTGTATAATAATGCGCTAAGATAATCGCATCTCTTTCTTCTTTTAACCTCTTAATCTCCTGGATATATTCTTCTCGTTTCATATTGCACCTCACATCAATGTCATATAGGTGTTAATATATCACTAATTTTCCATTTTTACAATACATGTGTCTTGTCACATGTATTATTTTTTTATGCATATGTATTGCTTCATTATAAAT
>JAHLFD010000288.1:0-17932 GCA_018883975.1 Candidatus Niameybacter stercoravium | reverse complement strand
CTTGGAGTAGCACCGAATACGGTACTACTTCCAAATATAAGCATTGCTGCTATAACTGCGGCAAATTTAGTTCTCTTCATACATTCCCTCCTGTATTAATGATGTCGCTCCCTGATTAAGTATGATTTCTGGCATAGAATCATAAGAAGGTGTTGTATACCATAATGTTGTACTAGTTGTTCTACGCTCTCCAGTATGGTCGATTGTGTCATATCTATACATCTTAGCCATAATTTCTGTCGGAAGGACACTTAGCTGTGAACAGTCACCTTGTAACTCTTCTTCTTTTTGTACATCTGGAATAAATATAAATAATCCATCACTAATATCGCTTGTTTCACCATCTTCAGGTACTTCAGCAAACATTAAGAGTTCACCGTTAATAGGTCTTTCTATATAAGTAACCTCATCATCTAGACCTGATTTTTCAGCATATTTTCCTTCAATGTGAATTGTATTATAAAGTGGGTCTCCTCTATAAGTACCTACAATAATAAGTGTTCCTTCTTCAATTGTGCTAATGCCATCTACATCATCGTAGTCATAGTCTTGTCCTAGGATACCTACTTTGTAATCTGCAAAGGCTACATTGTCACCAGGATAACTTAATGGTTCAACATCAAATTGATTAAGGAAATCTTCATTAATGTTTTCACCTGTTATACGAATCACATCAGCATCATAAGTCCAAATTCTTGTATCTTCTGAAGCTGCTCCTGGTTTATTGAAGTAAGTAATGAACTTGCTTGTATCCGCTGCTTCATTCTCTCTAAAGTTGCCTTTTTTAGCTGTAGAGTAGCTATATCCATCTCTTGATTCTCTACCTACTGCTATATCAAATGTACCTTCAGGTAGGCTGCTACCATTTTTAGCTTTTACCCTAATACCTGTTACTGGTGTCTTTTTATTGAAGGATAAGATTAAGGCTGAGCCTGTAGTTGTTAAAGCTGGGCCTGTAGTTGTAACTACATCTCCTCCTACAAACTCAATGCTATATTGACTTTTATTAATAACATTATCATGTTCTATTCTAACTTGTCCTGCATCTACTTTTCCATTATTAACATCTTTATTAATGATATTACCTAATACATCAATAGCTCTTACTTCGTATTCAAATGCTTTGTTATTAGCAGAACCTATTACATCCTCATAAGTTGTACCTGTAATAAAGGCAATTTGTTTACCATCTCTAAAGATTTCGTATCCTAATAAATCCTCGTCAATACTCTTATCTGCGCTAATTGTAATATTAACTTTATTTGCATTTGATTCACCTTCTGAAGGCTCTGCAACTGATGCGGTTGCAGTAAAGTCCATAGTTTCGATTCCTTTACCTTCACGGAGTCTATATCTTCTTGACTCATCTGTAAGGTATTGGATCTTTCTTTCTTCTGGATCATGTTTTTTCATCTCTGCTATTGCATCATCTGATAAGTCCATGCCCCACTTCGTGAAGAATTCAGTTAGGTCTTTTCCAGCTACCATACTTGCAGCTACTGCGAATTTCTCATCTTCCTTAAATCCATCTACTTTACCACTATCATATACTTTAAATAATTTATTATAGAAACTTAATGGTCCATTATTATCCTTATCATCTGCACCATTATCATATGCAAGATGTAATTGCCAGTACATACCTAACTGTGTAAATACATCATTTGCCATGCCTTTATCGCCAACTGCGACTTTTTTGTAAATATCCTCATACTTATTTGACATTTCAAGTCTTGATGGGAGTGTATTATCTGCGCCATCATAAGTTTGTAATAAGATAGAGTAAATGTTATTTGTTATTTCAGCTTTACCTAGTCTATCCATGTTATGGCCAATTTCATGACCAATACCCCATCCAAATAGGGCATTTGCATTACCTTCACCTGTTACAGATGTTGGTTTTCCTTGTACTAATGCACTTGTTGAACCGTAGCCAACACCAATATGACTACCTGCTGCATACATAAATGCATTGGCAAACATTCTCATATATCTTATATTTTGTCTGCTCTTAAGTACATTTAATGGGTCATCTAGACCATATGTAATATGTGTTACCTTGATGGTTTCTTCCCAAGCAAGCATATTGTTGTAAAGTTTATCTACTTGGTCTTTTTTATCTGGTGTAGCAGCCGTAATACCTGCAAGTACTTGATCTGCTGGTAGAGATAACAATACATTTCTTCCTGATATTTCTGTAGAGTTTGCTGGATTTGTTTCTTTATTACCAAGCTTATCAGGTTTATATGCTACAAGATCATCAATATATTGTGATATTCTTGCTTTTCTTTCAGTTTCGTTTAATTTATACCAATTATAAAGCTCTAAAGTCGGGATTTCTTTTACTGCTCCCCCTTTATCTCTAATCTGTAACTTAATTTGGTCACCTTTATCGCCTGAATATCTGTAATAGAATGAACCACCAGCAGTCTCTTTCATATTTCCTATTTTAGGAATCTCAATAATATTTCTACCTCTTGTAAGTTCAATAGTATTACCTGCTAGTTTGTTTGCTTCTGCATAATACTGTGTTGGTATAATCTCTAGCGTTTCTCCCTCAGGGATGTCTGCATAGATTGTCATTCTCTTACCTGCATAGCCTACTATACCTAATGGGCTCCAGTCATTGATACGCTTAACATCACTACTTGCATCAATAGATACAAAGTCATTTTTTATAATACCTAACTTAGAAGTATCCTTTGCAAGTAATGCCTCTGCTAAGTCAAGTTCATCAGCAAAAATAGCTGAATCTACATAATATGAATCCTCATCATTTATTTTTGCTCTAATAGCGTCAATATCTTCTTTGGTCACATCTGGTGCTAAGGTTGTAAAGGCATCATCTGCGAATAATGCTTGAATCTCATCATCTACGCTATAGTAGTCATAGAATGCTATTTCTGATGCACTATGTAATGCTGGTCCTCCATCTTTCATTCTACCTCTTACACCAATTTTCTTCACCTTTGTTTTTGGGAATTCAAATATAGTATATGACTTTCCATTTTTATCTTTTATAAGTTTACACCACTTATCTGTTATAATTTCTTTTCCTGGCCCAGATAAATCGTCTTCTTCTCCCCATACGGTAATATGATATCTTGTAAGCGTTTCTATGTATTTAGGCTCATCTATCCTTGGTACAAAAATAACATAGTTCATCTCATGTGGTGTTTTAAAAGTAAAGTCTATTCGGCCACTTACTCGCCAGTCTCCTGCAGTCCAGTGCGTTGCATAGTCACCATCTACAACGTTTTTAATTCCATCCTTCTTATCGTTTAAATCATATTTTAGATTAAATCCATTTGGATAGAATGTCTTATCTACATTATGAGGAACTAAAAGTTCTACATTCGTAATCTCATCTACACTTATTCTATTTTTACTTGGTAAAATAGGTCCTTCAAGCGTAGCTTTCTCTGGTGTTCCTGTCACTACTAATGAACGTCCACTTTCACCTATGCTATTTCCTGCAATAACATATAACTCATATGCTACATCATTCTTAAGGCCACCTATAACTGCTGAAGTAGTTGTTATTTTCCCGTCACTTCCTGAAGGTATGAATTGTTTGTATTCTGTATCGTCTGCACTTGCTTCTTTATAGAATACTTTGTAATAAGTCGCATTGTCTGTTTTGCCCCAGCTAAGAGTAAGCCCAGCATTCAGCTCTTCTACTTTTAAGAAATCTGGAGGTAGTGGTCTTTCTGATGGCTGTGGTATACCTTTATATTCTTCTGATGGTGTTCCCATCCATTCCCCTGATGTAGCTCTAATCATAAAGTAATAAGGTGTTAAGTTTTCTAAACCTTTTACACTTGCGTACGCTTCATCTACATTAAGTTCATTTGTATAGTTACCTGTTTTTTCTCCATAGAATACTCTATAACCTTCTACATTAGGAACTGAATCCCATTCAAGTACAATCTCTTCATTTTTCTCAATAAGCGTCACATTTTTGATTGCACTCTTATCATTAGGTGATACATTTGATGCAATATCCTTAACAAAGGATACTTCTTCCATCACAACATAGTTAGGATTTCCATCTTCTCCTACTACTTTATCTACTGAAACGGTTACTCTTTTTACTGGAACTCTTTTTCCAAGGTTAATAACAACCTTATTTTTATCATCTGAGCGTCCAGTGAATCTCACACCTTTATATCCTTCTACTGATGTATCAAAGGTTTGCTCGTGCTCCCTTATTTCGCCAGCTTCCTCATCATAATATTGGACGATGACAGTTCCACCTTCTAATCCACCTTCTGTTGCAGGAGATACGAGTTCAATCATTTGCGCTTCGATACCTTCATCACCTAAGTTGATAGGTATCTCAAGTTTTCCTTCAGCTGAAGTTTTTCGTATTGTAACTTGAGTTTCGCCTGTGAATAAATCTGCCGCACTATTTCCATCAGCAATCTCAAGTTTTGCATCTTTAATCGATTCATCAACAGCCGCTATAACATTTGGTGAAATAATAGCAGCTAAATCAGTTTGTACTTCTTCACCTTTAGCCTCAAGTTGTTGTTTAACATAAGTTAATTCAACAATATCAACTTTATTGTCTCCGTTAATATCGTATGTATGGTTACCATCTTTTATAGCTTGTTCAATAGCCTCAAGATCGTCTTTTGTTATACTTTGATCACCATTAATGTCCCCATATGAAAAAGTAGCATCACCTGTTCCTACAGTTACATTTTTTGAATAATCACTGATGACAATATCTTTTGAGGTATAAGTTTTATAACCTTCACCCTCATATACGAATTGATAGGTGCCCTGTTCTAGATTTTTTATATTTATATAGTAAGAACCTATTACATCTTCTGTAGTTATTTCTACATCATGAATATTTTTAGCAACTATTTCTACAGGGTAATTGCCTATATTTTTAATTACTTGTGGTTTGGCCCCCAATTTTATTTCTACTACACTACTATTACCTTTTTTTAAACTTACTTTGATATCCTGTTGTTTTACTTTATTATAAGCAAATGGATAGTCAAATCTTATAGAAGTAGATATACTGCCCTTAGCATTAGTATTTTGCGTCTTAATATCTACTGTCTCACGTGCATACACTGTTGCTAATGGCGTAAATGCTTGTATCATCATGGTACATGATAAAATCATTGCAATTTTTCTAATTAATCTTGGCATTCTTTCTCTCCTTTTCATATTTATGATCCCTACTAAAAATATTAATTATCACCTAATCTTTTTTCTTTAATATACTAGCATTTTCCCTCTATATATGACAAGTAAAATTTTATTTTTTTTAAACAAATGTCAATTTGTTGTTAATAGTTTATTTATTTTTTGTATATACTAGATAATTACCACATGGCTTAATAAGGAAGACCTATAGATAGGTGCATGGATTCCTCTTTTATTTATGACCTTACTGAACATTTATACGCTCTTGATACTAGTAGACCAAATATTAATTCTTTACTACTTTTTAAATATAAAATAACCCCTCATTTTGCTACTTGGCAAAGTGAGGGGTTATTTAGAACCCGAGAAAAATTTATTTTTTCTGCTTAATCTTTTGTTTACTATACGTTGAAGGGGACATACCATAGTATTTCTTAAAAAGCTTACTAAAGTAATAGGCATCCTCATAGCCTACTGCTTTTGCTACCATATTAATTGGCATAGTATCTTTTTCTAGAATTTGCTTGGCCTTCTCCAGTCTAATTTGAATGAGATAATTAATAGGTGAAGTTCCTGTTTCTTCTTTAAAAATTTTAGAAATATAAACAGGGCTTAAATACATATTTTTTGAGATATTATCAAGGGATATATCTTCCATATAATAAGAACTCATGTAATCAATAAGACTTTGTACGATGACTTTCTTATCCCTACTTGCAAACTGTGAAGCTTCTAAAGATGGTGGCTGACTGCACTCATCCATTTCACGATAGATAATTAAAATTAGCTTCATCACTAATGCTTTTAGCATAAAGCTATGCCCAAGTTCTCTTAATCTCTGCTCCTTCTCTATCTCTTTACAGCACTGCTCAAATTCATTCTTATATTTCTCAATGGCTACAATAGGTGGCCAGCTTAATGATTTCATATAATTAGGTGCATTACAGTCTATATTGAGATTGCCTATACCAATATGTAACTCTGTACATGTTGTACTAGCATCTACTAATGCCTGATGATGTACGCCTGGATTAAACACCATGACATCCCCTTTTTTAAGCACATAATGTGCGCCTTCAATGGTGTAATGAATCTGACCTGAAGTGACTATAGAAAGTTCCACAAAATCATGTGTATGGTATGTAGTTGGATAAACATTATCTTTATTAGTTACTGCATTAATAATAAACATGACATGCGGATTAAACGAATCTATACACTGTATGGGAATTAACATAACAACCCTCTTTTACTTCTATTAATATTATACTTTAAAGCTATTGTATACCATGATAAGAAAATACAGCAATAGGTTAATATAATACATTTTTATTTTTACCATTTTTTATATAATGAACTGTGTTAGTTGAATCAACTTATTAGGAGGGACATATATGGAGACATTTAAATGGATATGGGGATATCTGAAAGACTATAAGTTTAGATATGGCGCATGCCTTATTCTAGTTCTTATAGCAGCTTTAATTAGTATGGTTAACCCTATCCTAGGTGGTACTATTGTTGACCGCGTACTAGAGGGCGGAGAAACAAATATTTTAGTACCTATTCTACTTGCAACAATTGCGACAGCTCTTGTTAAAAACATCGTATCGTATACTTATCAAATGAACTTTGAGCGTATTTCTCAAAACATCCTGCTACGTATTAGAAAGGACTTATTCGACAAGCTTTTAACCTTAGACGTAGACTTTTATAAACAAATGAAAACTGGTGACCTTATGGCACGTATGACAGGAGATACTGACCTACTTAGACACTTTATTGCCTGGGTTGTTTATAATATCTTATACAATATAAGTGTGTTTGTAATCGGGATTGTCTGCATGTGGTTTATTAACCCTATACTGACTTTGGCAATGCTGGTTGTTTGCCCATTCATTGTACTTTTCACTACGAAAATGAGCAGACGTATTGGACCTACTTTCCACAAAGCCAGAGAAGCTTACTCTAGACTCAACTCTGTTGTACAAGAAAACATTAGCGGTAACCGTATCGTTAAAGCCTTTTCTAAGGAAAACTATGAAATTGAAAAATTCGATAGACAAAACGCCTTTTATAAGGAAGCTAATATGGACACAGTTAATGTAACGCAGCACTACTTACCTATTCTAGAATTCTTAGCAAGCTTCTTAACTGTTGTTATGATTTTTGTAGGTGGTATCTTAGTTATTTATGACCAAATGACAATCGGTGACCTTATGATCTTCAACGGTCTTCTTTGGGCACTTAACAACCCTATGCGTTCTGCTGGTTACCTGATCAATGATACACAGCGTTTCATTGCTTCTTCAGCTAAAATCCGTGAACTTTTATCTACTGAATCTAAGATTCAAAACCATGAAGATGCACATGCTCCTGAGCGTATTAAAGGTGAAATCGAGTTCAAAAACGTATCTTTCAGCTTTGAAGATACTGATGCACTTAAGAAAGTATCCTTCAAAGCAAAACCAGGCCAAACAATTGGTATTATCGGCCACACTGGTGCTGGTAAATCTACTTTAATCAACTTAATCTGCCGCTTCTATGAACCTGTTAGTGGTAAGGTCCTAGTGGATGGCAAAGATATTCGTAGCTATAATATTAAAACGCTACGTGAAAGCATTGCTATGGCTATGCAAGAGGTCTTCCTCTTCTCTGATACCATTGAAGCCAATATCCGCTACGGTGTACCAAGAGCTTCATCAGGCCAAATCCAGCAGTTTGCTGCTATGGCTGAAGCCGATAGCTTTATCCGCAGTATGCCTGAGGGCTATGACACAATCGTAGGTGAAAGAGGGGTAGGACTTTCTGGTGGTCAAAGACAACGTATCGCCCTTGCACGTGCACTTATTAAAGATCCTTCAGTGCTTATTCTGGATGATACAACTTCTGCTCTTGATATGGAGACAGAAATGAAAATTCAGCAAAAACTTAATGAATCAACACGTAAACGTACAACTTTCATCATTGCACACCGTATTTCTTCTGTTAAAGCAGCAGATTTAATCCTTGTACTTAAACGCGGACGCGTTATTGAACAAGGTACACATGATGAGCTGATGGCACTTCAAGGTGAATACTACAAAGTATTTAATACACAGTTTGGTGACTTTGATGAGGAACTTGCTGAGCTTACAAAAAAGGAGGCGAACTAGATGGCACGTAATACCTTCGACCAAGATGAAACATTAGAACAAGGCTTTAACATGTACCATGTGAGACGCCTTTATGATTATATGAAACCATATATGAAATCTATTGTATGGTGTATGTTCCTTATGGTTATTTCAAGTATACTTGGACTTTTAGGACCTTATATTATTAAAGTAGCTTTAGATGATTTAATTCCAGCTAAAGATATAACAGGGCTTTGCGTAGCTACCCTAGCCTTTATCTTATCTCTTCTAGGCATTTGCTGGATTATGAAAAACCGTCTTACAACTATGGGGCGTGTAGGTCAAGATATCTTAATTGATATGCGTCACGACCTGTTTGTAAACCTTCAAAAATTACCTTTTACATACTATGATAGCCGCCCTCACGGGAAAATTCTTGTAAGGGTTGTAAACTACATTAACTCTTTAAGTGATTTATTAAGTAACGGCTTTGTTAACTTAGTAGCGGATATTTTCAGTATTATCCTCACTATGGCCTTTATGTTTGTATTAGATACTAGACTTGCACTTGTAAGTTTAATTGGTGTACCAATCCTTATGGCCTTTATGTATCCACTTAAAGCACTTCAGAGAAAAGCTCACCAAAAGCTTAGCACCAAGCAATCTAATATGAATGCTTATGTAAGTGAAAGTATTAATGGGATGCGCGTTACACAAGCCTTCGCTCATGAAGAAGAAAGTATGCGTGTCAATGAACACGTATGCGCGGAATACAGTAATGCTTGGCTAGGTGCTGTTAAACTGAACTTCTTAGTTTGGCCTATTATGGATAACGTAGCGACTCTTACTGTTGCACTTGTTTACTTCAGCGCTGTATTTATCTTTGTAGATGATATTTCAGTTGGTCTTCTTGTTGCTTTTGTAGCTTATGTATGGCGTTTCTGGGGGCCTATTACGAACCTTGGTAACTTCTATAACACTATTATTAATGCTACGGCAAACCTTGAACGTATCTTCGAACTTATGGATGAAAAACCAACTGTACATGACGCCGAAGGTGCTACTGAGCTTCCTAGAATCGAAGGTCATGTAGAATTTGAAGACGTTAAATTTGCTTATGAAGATGATGAAATGATTCTAAAAGGTATTAGCTTTGAAGCTAAACCTGGTGAACGTGTAGCTATTGTAGGACCTACAGGTTCAGGTAAAACAACTATTATCAACCTTATTAGCCGCTTCTACAATATTAATGATGGCCGTATCTTAATTGATGGGCATGATATCAGTAAAGTAACCCTTTCTTCTCTTAGAGGTCAAATGGGTATTATGATGCAAGACTCTTTCATCTTCTCAGGTACAATTATGGAAAATATCCGTTACGGCAGACTTGATGCGACAGATGAGGAAGTTATTGAAGCTGCTAAAGTTGTTAAGGCACACGACTTTATTATGACTTTTGAAAACGGCTATGAAACAGTAGTTAACGAACGTGGAGATAGACTTTCAGTAGGTCAAAGACAGCTTATCTCCTTTGCAAGAGCACTTCTTGCTAACCCTAAAATCCTTATTCTCGATGAAGCAACTTCAAGTATTGATAGCCAAACTGAAGTACTTCTTCAACAAGGACTTGATGAACTCCTTAAAGGTAGAACATCGTTCGTTATCGCACATAGACTTTCTACTATTAAAAACTCTGATAAGATTATTTACATCCAAGATGGTCAAATCTTAGAAATGGGTACACATGATGAACTTGTTGCAAGTGGCGGTGGATATTGCCATCTGTATACAACACAGTATGAATTGCTTAGAGCGTAGCGTAGGCTACAAATTTGAATATGCATGAGAGGGAGAGGGACTCTTCCATACACTACTTTCCGCTTTTGGAGAACTTCTAGTCGCCATCTAACAAGATAACGCTGCAAACTCGCTGTCGCTCAGACAGTGCAGCTAAGTACATCTTGTTACCTAGCTCCTGAAGTTCTTCCCAAAAGCTCCAAAGGTGTATTACAGAGCCCCTCTCCCTCTTTTCATGTTCTTGGAAGGAATAGCCTAGCGCTTCACTTGGGATGGAAAAAAGAGTATTACAGAATCCCATCACGAGAGGTGGATGAGACTCTTCCATACACTAACTTCCATCTTTGAAGAATTTCTAGTCGCAATCTAAAGAGATAACGCTGCAAACTCGCTATCGTTCGGACAGTGCAGCTAAGTACATCTCTTTATCTTGCTCCTGAAATTCTATTCAAAGATTCCAGAGGTGTATTACAGAGTCCCATCCACCTCTCTTTGTTTTTGGAAGAGGCATTCTAGCACTTCACTTAGGATAGAGTAGAAAGAGTATTATAGCGTTTCCTCCATGCTCTTTGTTTTTGGGAAGGGTATTCTAGCGCTTCGCTTAAGATGGAGGGGTTTCCTAATACTCTCCTACATAGGGTGAGTGAACAGAGGTATGATGTGGGACGAAAGAAATAACATAATCTTGCACTATGTGTGGTGCTTCCTTCATAAACTAGTAGTGATACACATCCTGCTATGGGAAGTGAGGGGGAATAGTTATCATGATTATTTTTATTTTAGTATGTATACTTGTTGTGGTAGTCCTTATAAAATATCTAGCAAGTGAAGCAAAAACATCGGATGAAAAAATCATTGAAATGGTATGTGAACAAGTACTAGATGCCCCAAATGAAGATATTCTTGAACCTAACTTAGATTTAGATGGTTTTATTGATGTACTTGAACAGCTTTATGCTGACTACTTCACTGAGGAGGCCTTCAAGAGTTTTATCCAAGTACGCTATGGTGATAAATATCATGTAGTAGCTAATGAAACTGGTAAATTTATTACCATTAAAGATATTACAGTAACTCAAGATAAACAAAATAGCCAATCTTATCATTTCGAAGCACGCGTGGAAATAGAGGATCACTTTAATCAAGTTATACCTGTTAAAGTTCTAGGTCATGCTACTCTAGTGAATCATAAGATTACACAAATTGAGTTCCTTGACCAAAACCTTCTTAGAGCTTTAGCACAGTAAATTCTGTTCATAACATATATAAGCACCTCTGATTTCAGAGGTGCTTATATATGTTAGTTCACTATTAAAATCCTGTGATTTAATGCCTGTATCTAAAACTCGTGTTCATGTTCTTTAAAAAAGTTATAGTAATAGCGTACATTTTCTAGCTCAGTCCACTTTTTCACAGATACGGGGTACTCATCTAGGTCATATATCTTGGCACCTTTAATAGCTAACAGAAACGGTGAATGGGTGGATATAATAAATTGGCATCCAAAATACCTAGCGGAGTCTTCGATAAATTTAATTAATTCTAGTTGTCTTTGTGGAGATAAACTATTTTCAGGCTCGTCCAATATATATAAACCATTTTCAGCTATCTTTTCGGTAAAATATCTAAAAGCACTTTCACCATTAGAATACTCACGAATATTATCCATAAGATTCTGTCTTACATACTTAGACTGAGTCCTACTTCTTGACTGATTCACCTTTTTAAGCTGCTCATAATCCTCTAAGGACTTCATCTTAAACTGGGAATACTTCAAATCCAAATACTCTACAAATAAATCTTCTCGTTTCGTATCTATCCCCTCGTTAATGGTTCGGATATTGAGCATATAATTAAAGACATCATCGCTTGTGATAATCCTACTCTCCTTTGGAATTTCTTCTACTATTTCCATATCACACATATCGATATAGTCTTGGTAAAAGTTTGTTCTGTTATAAAGAGATTCCCTTGTAATACTTATCGTCTCAGCAATGACATTTAATGCAGTAGATTTACCTGAACCATTTCCACCATAAAGAATCGTAATGGGCTCAAAATCTATTTGTCTAAAATCATTTTTTGATAAAATTCTAAAGGGATAAAACGAGTCGTAGCATTTTCTTTTTATTGAAAGAATAAACTTAAATTCCCTATCTTCATCAGGAAATATAAAGGATTTTAAATATATCATACTATCACCTATATGCCATTTTTAGCTTCATACTATCACTTGTCTCTATAGATTTCAAATTATTTTATTAATTTCCTAAAATTTTTTGAAGAATTTTCATACCTTGGGACTATATATAAGGTGTAAAAGCTAAAACACATCCTAGGTAGTTTGAACTTTTACATTTCTAAGAAAAGACTCTTAGTTAGCCCCCCTTCTAATGATGAGCCTTTTCTTAACCCTAGCAAATAGCAGTGTGGTAGCTACTATCTGCTAGGTTTATAAATAAAGTAAGGCTTTCTTTCTATGCCTACAGGCTAAGGCTATGCCTACCAGCGTACGAAGGTGCCTTTGGTAGTGCCAGTATGATTGCAGTGATATATGCAGTGGCATCCCTTTCACTGGCAACATACCTGGGCTATGCATAGGACCTGTCTATTCTGAAGGTTACACCAAAGGCTTAACGGCATCAAGGCTAAGCTATAACTTTACTTAACATTTCTACCACACTAAAAGCCGTTCTAAAGAGCTACCCATAAGGGGGAGGTAGCTTCTTTAGAACGGCTTTTTTAATTCGTAAAATAATTATTTGATTTAATAGGGAGTAAGCTCATAATCCATGTCGGCTTTACAACTTCAGCCCATAGTAAATCATCAAATTCTTCTTTAGATATATTTTCCCAATTATCTCGCCAATTAAGTTTATCAAGATGTATCAAAGGTAAGTTTAACTTATTAGACAGTTTTTTAGCTAAAGTTGTTTTTCCACTGCCACAACAACCAATAATCATTATTTTTTTCATGGATACACCTACTCCCTATTATCTACGTAACCTCTATTTATTCTATTGATAGAATATCACTTCGATCAGGACCATGCAATTTCTAACTTATTGGTTGAGTCATCTAAAAAATCAAGTTATTGTTTTAGTATTTTAACTTAAGTACAATAAACTTAGTTGATGCATCAGCCTACGCTAAAGGGGGTTTTAAACAATGAAAATCGAAATCGGACAACGTATTAAAAGTTTACGTATAGAAAAAGGTGTTACACAAGAAGAGCTTGCTAGCCATTTAGGCCTTTCCTATCAAGCTGTATCTAAGTGGGAGAACAATGTCAGCACACCTGATATTCAGCTTCTGCCTCTCCTTTCTGTATATTTTGGTGTGACTATAGACGATTTATTTGAAATGCCACATGAGGTGCATATGGATCGTATTGACCAGATGATTGATAATGAACGTATGATGAGTACTGAGAATTTTAACTATGCCCAGCAGTATCTAAAAGGCGTCTTAGATGAAGACCCTAAATGTGCAAGGGCCTACTATCTTCTAGCTGCCCTTCACTATCATCGCGCTGAAAGCGATAAGTACTTAGCTTCTGAGTATGCTAAGTCTGCCCTTTCTTATGCACCTTATGAAAAAGCACATCATAATATCTTTAACAAAGCTATGGGCGGTGTAGCAAGTGACGATTATTATAATAGACATGATAATCTCATTAGCTACTACGAACACTTTGTCAAAGAACATCCTACTTACTGGAATGGTTATCTCTATCTTCTAGACCAGCTTATTCCTGATAGACACTTTGACCGTGCTAAAGAAGTCATTAGCAAAGTTAAAGCTCTTAAGCATACCTGTCTAGATGCTATTTATGAAGGTGACATTGCCTTTGCAATGGGCCATCAAGAAGAGGCTCTTCATTTATGGAACCAATCTGTTTCTGAATTCCCAAAGTCTTGGGAGGCCTATATTGGTCGCGGCGACCGTTTCGTTAGGTTAGGACTCTATGAAGAAGCTATTTCTGATTATGAAAAGTGCTTCTCTCTTATGGAAAAACCACGTTACACAGACCCATTAACTTTCATGGCTAAGGCCTATGAACTTAATGGTGATTATGCAAAGGCTATAGAAACACATCAACGCGTCATAAAAACGCTTGAACAAGATTACAATATCGTTTCTGGTGAATTAGTCGATGCACCTATGCGAGAAATCAAGCGTCTTCAAGCACTTATTTAACTCCTCTACTGGGCTGGAATAGCAATTAAATGATTATCTACAATATACTTTAGCAAGTTATCATAAGCCTGCCTGAAGGTATGGTACTCTCCCTTATGGAGCTGCACCACATACTTTCCTGCAGGCTTTTTAAATAGATGCTTACTGTGAAACTGCTTAGATACACCACTAATAAAATAGGCTTAAAAATTTTTTTATTTTCTAAAAATATCAGTTATAATCTAATTAAGTAATATACTACCTATATAGATAATATATTACCTAATTGAGGAATGAATAAAAGACTCACCAAAATACGAAGCAGCTTGTCCTTAAATTAGAATCTAAAGGTTTTCTAGAAGTTACCAAATACCCTAAAGTTAATCAAATGTTCTCCACTTTAACTCAGGAAGAAATTTTAGTTACGATGACTGCTCTACTTAAGATTTATGATGCCTAGAGGATATGGCAAACGCGCAAAAATAGAAAGGGGAATTTTATGAAAGCTGTTGTTGTCTACAAATCACACTATGGCTCTACTAAGGAGTATGCTACATGGTTAGCTAAAGCTTTACATGCAGATTTACTTGAACGTTCAAAAGTAAAAGGAGATACACTCTTAAAGTACGATACTATTATTTATGGAGGCGGCCTCTATGCAGGGGGTATTAGTGGTGCTTCCCTTATTACTAAAAACTTTGATAAACTAAGAACTAAAAATATTATTATTTTCACAGTAGGGCTAGCTGATCCTAAGAATCCAGACAATGTTACACATATCCTTAAAGCAGCAGACCGAATCTTCCCTCCAGAAGTGAAGGAGCGTCTCACTTTCTTCCACCTAAGAGGTGGCATGGATTATAGCAAATTGAACTTTGTTCATAGAGCGATGATGGCTATGCTTAAGCATGTTCTAAGCAAAAAATCAGATGAAGAACTGACAGATGAGGATAAAGGTTTACTTGCAACCTATGGCAAGCAAGTAAGCTTCTTAGATCAAAAATCCATTACACCTATAGTGGACTTTGCTTCACATCTTTCTGCTTAAATTCCCTTTGGCAGTGCGTATTATAAAAAGGGTGTCACAAAACTTATGATCTCGTTTTGTGACACCCTTTATCATGCTCATTATTTCTATCTACAGTCTATGAGGCATATTACTTATCTTATGTACTACTTCTACTAGCCTTCTAGCACAATACCTGCATAATCCTGCTCATACTTCATCTTAAGTTTCTTTAATACATAGAAGTAGGCTGGAATTAAGAATAAATCTGCCATAATCCATGCTACAGGTCCAGCAAAACAAGCTGCTGTGTAGCCAAATATAGGTACAAAAACAAATCCAACCATGCCACGTGCAATCATTTCACATACGCCTGCTAGCATAGCTAGGTTCCCAAATCCCATACCTTGAATAGAAAACCTTACAATATTCACTAATGCTAATGGGAAAAAGAAAAGACTTGTATATTTCAGTAATAGAGCCGCATTTTGGATGACCTCTACCTCTGCTTTATTTACAAAAGTCAGTGCTAATGTCTCTCCGAAAGTGCTTAAGATAATGCAAGAGATTACTGAGTAGATGACTGCCATGATACTACATGCTTTAACCCCATCTGTTACACGGTCAAATTTGCCTGCCCCTACATTTTGTCCTGCATAGGTAGCCATGGTAGAACCCATAGCATCAAATGGACAGCAGAAGATCATATTAATTTTATTCCCAGCTGTTATAGCTGCTACAGCCATAGACCCTAAAGAGTTAACTGCTGTCTGTAAGATAACACTTCCTATTGCAGTAATAGAATATTGAAGGCCCATAGGCACACCCATCATACAAAGTACTTTCATAAATTGCCCATTAGGTACCCATTCCCCTTTTTTTATCTTCAAAATGGTGTAATTTTTTATGATATACAATAAACATAGTATACCTGAAATACCTTGAGAAATGACTGTAGCCCATGCAGCACCACCTACGCCCATATCTAATACTAAAATCGCAATTAAATCCAGTACGATGTTAAGTAAAGAGGATATAATCAGGAAATAAAGTGGCGTCTTACTATCTCCTAAAGACCTTAAAATACCTGATAACAAGTTATATAAATAAACGACTGGAATACCTAAGAAAATCACGAAAATATAAGCATACGAATCTTCAAATATATCACTTGGTGTACCCATCCACATAAGTATTTGACGACAAAGTACACAGACTATGATTGTCGTTACAAGTGAAAAGATAATAGCTAGCCATACACTATTGGCCACATACTTCCTTAAAGAAGATTCATCTTGCGCACCAAATGCTTTTGCAACAGGAATGGCAAATCCATTACACACTCCCATGCAAAAACCAATAATCATAAAGTTAATGGATCCAGTACCACCTACAGCAGCCAGTGCTTTAGCTCCTAAAAATTGTCCTACTATCATGGTATCCATCATATTGTAGAACTGCTGAAATAACATCCCTAACAATAAGGGCATAAAGAATCTCAAAATTAACTTACTTGGAGACCCTTCTGTCATACTTTTTACTTTACTCTTTTCCATTACTTAAATCCCCTCGATACATTATCTTTTTTCAAGTATACTCCGTATAAAGCATACGCTGCATAAGTCTGTCTTATGCCTGCTCAATGATACGTTTAATCTCTAGCTCTTTTGCCTCTAAATCCTTTTCTTTATGATTGAGCTGAGTCGATAAAGTGCTTACTATTTTTCTTATTTTACCACAGATAGCTACTACATTGTCTCTGGACTGACTAATTTTAGATTGCATATACCAGTCAGCAATAAGGCCGTCAAAGAAGAAGTCAGCAAATACTGCACCTCCTGTAATTTGAATACTCCCATCTAGACTCATGTTCACATCTTGAAGTTCAACTTGAAGCCTTTGCACATAAGTCTGGGCATTCAAAATAGACTGTTTAGCTTTATCAATTTTATCATGCTTCATCATATCTGCAACAAGGCCTCCACCTAGAAGGTCCCAAGTCCCCCAGTCACCTGCACTATCTAGCAGTTCTATTGCTTCATTCAGTGTATTAATAGCCATATTCCCTGGTGTGATGGCCTCCCTAAGCTCTTTTATTTCTCTTCTGATAAGGCTCATTTCTTTTTCAAGCTGCCCAATCTTAGCATACTCTGGCATATTGAAGCTTGCCATAACCCTACGCTTTTCTTCATATAATGCTTCAAGTTTATCTTGAACCTTGCTCATTTCATAATGCCTCTTAGTTAATTGACTTAGCTTATCTGTTAGTTCGTCTACACTTCTCTTACAGCCCTCATATTTAAGTACCGCTGCAAGGGCTTCCTCTTTTTCTTTTGCCACCTGCTTATCGTGTGTACCTAAACATTTATAGAAAAGTGTCTTTAAGCTTGTTTGGCTCATCTTTTCTACGTCTAGCTGCTCTTTCTCCATAATGCCTTCTAGCTTTTTCAGCTCATAGCGCGCATTTTCTAACATTCTCTTAGTCTGACTCATCTTCTTATAGACACCATCTGGATGGGTGTAGTCTTTAAGTAACGCTTCTATTTCTAAATTAATTTGTTCTAACATTTTTTGTCTCCCTTTCTTACTCAAATCTACTTGTACCCCACCAGTCTGGGATTAAAGTACTTAGTTTAACTACCTTTTCACTCTCTAAGTCTACTAAGA
>JAHLFD010000287.1:0-3716 GCA_018883975.1 Candidatus Niameybacter stercoravium | reverse complement strand
AAGGGTACTTACCTGTGTTGGATAGTGATTATTTCCTTCTCCACGAGCTAGCCATATAGGTACAACTAATCTGCCATTTCTCATTTCAATGCCATGTCCTGGACCTATCGCAAAGAGTGACCAGCAGTACTCTTCTTTAAAGGCTGTTACAGCATCTAAAATACTTACTGGATCTGAGAAAGTAAGTCCATCATCCGTGCTCACTTGGTAAAAAAGCTGTCTATAATCTTTTTGCCAAAGAAAATGTATGCGTCCATCCTGAGAGGCAATCATAACGGGATTATTCACTGCAAGGTCTTCAGAAATCGCAATCATTTGCCTTTTTGAAAAAGTTTTACCTTGATCCGTGCTACGTTTCATTCCTATACCCATTGCACTCCAATCATCATAAGCCGAAAGTCTGGTTTCATAGTACACAATAATCGTACCTTTACTTGATATCACAATACCTGGTATTCTATAACTTTTAAATCTGCCTTCATTATAGTTTTCAATATTGACTGACACGAGCTTACTCATTTTATTCCCCTAGCTCCTTTTCTTTATCACTTGTGAATATTTAACTATTTCATGCATTCTATACCTTCTGCTTTATTATTAACTTAAAGCTTCTTGAAGTGCTTCTTGATTAAGATGAAGGAGCTCATCCAAAACAAATTCTCCATCTTTTCTAATAAGTACATCATCAAACCAAATCTCTCCACCGCCACATTCTGGCTTATGAGATTGAATAAGATCCCAGTGAATAGAAGAGTTGCATCCTGGTGTAAAGTGGAAGCTTCCTATCATCTTTTCATCAAAAAGGGTATTATAAATAGGGTGTGTCATAAATGGGTTTGTCCCAATAGAAAATTCTCCAATATAACGTGCACCTTCATCTGTATCTAAAATGGCATTAAGTTTTTCTGTATCATTAGCTGTTGCTTCCACAATCTTGCCATTCTTAAAGGTAAATTTAATATCTGTAAACACTGTACCTTGGTAATGAGATGGTACGTTATAAGCAATTGTTCCATTAACTGAGTCTTTTACAATTTCCCCTAGTCCTACTTCTCCATCTGGAATGTTAAAGCGTCCACCGCAAATGCCTGCCCAGCAGCCTTTAATAGAGAACGTTAAATCTGTACCTGGTGCTTTAATATGTACTTTATCTGTTTTAGCCATAAATGATCTTAAAGGTTCCATAAGCTCAGTGAATTTAGCATAATCTAATGTACATACATCAAAGTAGTAGTCTTCAAAAGCTGCTGTACTCATATGCGCCATTTGAGCAAAGCTATTGGTTGGGTACCCTAAAATACACCACTTTGTATTTTTACATCTTTCTCCTAAGTGAAGTGGTCCACTATATTCTGTATAGATTTTCATCTTATCTGCTGGTACATCACTCATTTGGTAAAGATTATCTACTCTTCTTACAGCAATATAAGCATCCATATCTTTCATACGCTCTAAGTCGTACTTTAACTGATACTCATACTGCTCTTTTGTAGCCCCCATAAGAAGGGCCTTGCGAATCACTTCAGATTCTAGATTTACAAATGGGATACCGCCCGCACGGTATGCTTCTTCTACAAGTGCTGATGCAATCTCCTCTCCTCCATTTGGAAGGTCAATTAAAAGCTTTTCTCCTGGTTGTAATTGCACAGAATACTGAATTAAGTTTTGTGCAAGTTTTGTTATTCTTTGGTCTCTCATATTTCCTCCTAAATCTATCACTTCCTGCTATTGTCATGATATTTAATAGCAGACTTTAACTTATTTTAATACTTAAATCTCACTTATATAGACTTATAAATTTTGATTTCTAGCCCATCTATAAGGGTTTCTAAACTACATCCTTCTTCCATATCTATTACTAATTTTACTTTATAGCTTCCTTCTTGCATTTCAAAGGCAGCTTTTTCATGTGCGCTTACATGCTTACTCTCATATACTTTTTCATACTGTGTGCCATTAAAAGCGTAAAGCACATAAGCTTTCATTCCTTGACCATTCATCTCTAATGTATTAAATGGGTAAATACCTCCAAATTCAATTTCTAATTCATTATCTTTAACACTTTGACGCGTAGTAGGTTGCGCTATAAGGTCAACAACTTCATCTATTGTCTTCGTTACAGACGCTACCTCTGGTTTATAATAAACACCAAAGCTACGTAATACAGGTGCTACCACCGCATCTGTAATCACAATTCTAACTTCCTGTGTTGTAATCGTATCAAAGTACTCTGCCCATCTAAATCCAATGCACTGATTGTCTACTAATACTTTCCACTCATCTTTTACTTTTGCCTCTATCCTATAGCCTCTTACGCGGTGTCCTAACTCAATCACTTCTGAGAGTACAAAACAGTTAAAGGTAATAGGCTCTTGGGCCATAAAAGTAATAGTTGGTGTAAGATCCTTTTCATCTGCTGCATAGAATAAATTTTCATCTTTTAAAAGCATCTTATCAGCTGAACAAATTGGCCTCATTTCACTTGTCGCACTAACTTCTGCTCCTTGTAATAAATTTACTGCAAAAGTCTTTTGAAGTATAGTAGCGGCATTAAGAACATTCTTAGTATCAATCTCATGGATTAAGCCTCTGCGATCAGGTGGGAAATTTAATAAGATACCTGCATTTCTACCACTTGATTCAAACCAATATTTTACTAAGTTTTCAGCTGAGCGTACTGCCCCATCTTGATTTTCATGATAGAACCAACCTGGTCTAATGGATACATCTACCTCTGCTGGAATAAAGCGATTACCACCAGCTTTCCCGCTATTAAGTTCTACTGTATTTTCTATTTCTAATGAACTCTGGTCAATGGTTGCCCAACAAGGATTACCTGCATAACCACTCTCATTTCCTACCCATCTTGCTTCTACATATTCTGTAGCACCTAATGATCCAAAAATAATACAATCTGGTTGATGAGTTCTAACTGTATATGCCCATCTTCCCCAATCGTACTGAGCTTCTGTACTGCCCGCACCATCCCACCAACATTCATAAATCCTGCCATACTGTGTCATAAGTTCTGTTAATTGATTGTTATAATATGTATTGTATGCATCTGTTCCCCAATATTTTGAATGTCTATCCCAAGGTGAAAGATAAAGACCCGGTTTAATACCATATTCATGGCAAGCCTCAACAAACTCTCTTACCACGTCCCCTTTTCCCTCTTTATAAGGACTTTTTGCTATAGTGTGCTCAGAGTACTCACTTGGCCATAGACAAAATCCATCATGATGTTTAGCCGTTAAGATAGCTGTTGTAAATCCAGCCTGCTTAATAACACGCATCCATTGTCTACAGTCTAATTCTGTAGGATTAAACATTTTTTCTGCCTCTGTTCCATCTCCCCACTCTAAATCAGTAAATGTATTTACACCAAAATGAAAAAATGCTGTTGCTTCTCTACGATACCAATCCATTTGTCTTCTAGAAGGTACCGCTCCATATGGCTTTAATCCTAATGCTTCAAACTGATTATGTAACATCTTATTACTCCTATCATTTTAGTTTGTAGTTTAAAATTTCATTAATATTATAATAGAATTCAATTATTATAAATAGTGTTTTTGTTAAATAATTATATTAATTTTATTTAATCTTTTATAAATATATACTAAAATCATAACACAAAACAATGTCAAATCATTAAAAGCACTTCAACCTCATTGTAGTTTTGGTGTAAACATCACCATTAGAGAATATAATAC
>JAHLFD010000286.1:0-3301 GCA_018883975.1 Candidatus Niameybacter stercoravium | reverse complement strand
CGGCTCTCGGTGCCAAGGCATCCACTCTACGCTCTTAGTAGCTTGACCTATTTAAGTCATTGTGCCTTGTTAAAAATTAAAGTTTATTTTAATTTCACAAAGAATATATCGGTTAATTGTAGATTTTACACCCCGACAATTTTAAACTTTAGTTTAATCTTTGTCGTTTTGGCGCTAACTATTTCTAGTTAACAAATCTATCATTATTGTAGTATTTGTTTTTCAAAGTACAAATGATTACTAATGTAATCTGTTTTGTCGCTTTTGTTCCTTGCGACTTCTATAATGATACACGACTATCCTACATACGTCAACTACTTTTTTACTTTTTATTTAATAATACTCATTTTATATAACCTAATCATCTCATTACTTATTAAGGATATATTTCTTAGAATTGAATTGTCTATGTAAACATGCTACCATACCTAGTAAATCTAGAATTTATTCTAGGACTGGTTCGAGAACCTCCCAGTATAAAAAACTAAGGTAAACATATAGTGGCAGTATATCGTTAGACCCTTAGCATAAGAAGATTCCTACTTCTTATGTGGTTCTCCTTAATTTAAAGCACTTGTTTAAGGAGGGAAACTTATGGAAAAAAGAAAAGTAATTATTGATTGTGATCCAGGAATTGATGATGCTTTAGCACTACTTTTAGCGTTAAAATCAGAAGAACTGGATGTATTAGGTATTACTATTTGTAGTGGTAATGTACCAGCTAACATGGGTGCCAAAAATGCCCTTAAAGTCTTAGAACTTTGTGGAAGAATGGAGATCCCTGTATATGTAGGAGAAACGCTTCCTCTAGAAAGGGAATTGGTGACAGCACAAGATACACACGGTGAAGATGGACTTGGTGATATGTTCTATGATGGTATAGACGAATCACTTATTCATGAAGGCGGTGTTCAATTTATTTTAGATACACTAAGAACTGAAGAAAAGGTCTCTATTATTGCACTAGGTCCCCTTACTAACATTGCAAAGGCATTAATGAAGGATCATGCAGCTTTTGACAGTTTATATGAATTTGTTTCAATGGGAGGTGCCTACAGAATTCATGGAAACTGTTCACCGGTAGCTGAGTTTAACTACTGGGTAGATCCACACGCAGCACATTACACCTATCAACATTTACCATGTAAAATCCATATGATTGGGTTAGATATAACCAGAAAAATTGTTTTAACACCTAACCTAATAGAATTTATAAATCGTTTAGATAACAAGCTTGCAACTTTCATTACTGAAATCACTAGGTTCTATATTGATTTTCACTGGAAGCAAGAAGGTATTATTGGCTGTGTTATCAATGACCCATTGGCTGTAGCCTATTTTATAGACAGAAGCTTATGCCAAGGCTTTGAAAGTTACGTAGAAGTTGTAACAGAAGGGATCGCTATAGGACAGTCTATTGTAGATAGTGAGGACTTCTATCATAAGCCTCATAATGCAATAATTTATGTTAATGTCAATAAAAAACAATTTATGAGTCTATTTCTGAAGAAACTTTTTACAGGTCATGAAACGCTTATAGATTCTATGGTAGGAGGACTATAAAATGAAAACAAAATTTGATATAAGAAAAATGGTGCTAGTTGGATTTGGTATGGCACTTAATATTGTAGGTGCTTTTATAGCGCTTAATCTAAGGCTCCCTATTTATATGGACTCTATAGGAACAATTATGATAGCTTATTTGCTTGGGCCTAAGTATGCGGTATTAACAGGGCTTGGTGGCAGTATCGTAAGCGGTATAACCTTTGATATTTATTCTTTATACTTTGCACCTGTACAGATTTCAACAGGACTCATCTCAGGATGGGCGTTCCAAAAAAATCTTCTAAAAGGTCGTAAAACACCACTTGGCGTACTCCTCTTCGCTTTGCCAACCTCATTTATTAGTGCTGTTATCTCAGCTGCAGTGTTTGGTGGTATTACATCTTCAGGCTCATCCTATATTGTTCAAATTCTAAGTGCAATAAATGTTCCAACTGTAGTCAGTGTCTTTATTGTTCAAGTTATTACTGATTATATTGATAAATATGTTGCCGTATTATTAGTACTTGCTACTGCAAAGTTATTACCAAACTCGATGAAAGCCCACAACTCCCAAAAATAGACAACAAAAATTTATAAAGGAGATATTATGGATCGTTATAGTGAAATAACCAATAAAAATCCAAGAGAGATTGTCCTTTTAAAAGGTTTTCCTTGTATATGGGGAAAATGCAGTTTTTGTGATTATATTTCAGATAATGGAACAAAACAAGATGAAATAAATCGTCTCAATAAAGAAGTACTTGCTAATATTACAGGAAAATATAAAGTATTAGAAGTCATCAACTCAGGAAGCTGTTTTGAAATTCCACAAGAAACACTTCATCTTATTCGAGACATTATCAACGAAAAAGGCATCCAAAAACTTTTTTTAGAAAGCCATTGGTGTTATAAGAATAAATTACAAGAAATGCGAGATTTCTTTAAAATCCCTATTATTTTTAAAATAGGCGTAGAGACATTTGATAATGATTTTAGAAATAAGTTTCTAAATAAAAATGCCAACTTCAAAGATTACAAAGAACTTAAGCAACATTTTGATTCACCTTGTATAATGGTGGGTATCGCAGGACAAACTCAAAAAATGATAGAACATGATATGTCCATTTTAGAAAATCACTTTCAACATGCAACCATTAATGTTTTTGTTAATAATACAACTACTATTAAACGGGATGAAGCACTCGTACAATGGTTTATCAAAAACTATGCTTATTTAGATCAAGATCCAAGATTTGAAATCCTATATAATAATACAGACTTTGGAGTCGGAGATTAAGTTAAATTTCTAATCTTTTCTTACGATAGATTATGGTATTAAGTGCGACACATAAAAAATACTCATAAGTAAATCTCATAGCGTGAAATGAAGTTAACCATAACATGACGCATGAAAAGTTTTACTTATGAGCTGTCGCATTTAATTTAATAAACCATCTTATATAAAAAAATACAAAAGGGCTGTCGCTAAGCTAATTTCCATCAGCTAATACGACAGCCCTTTCTACCGTTTATATTTCATTATATGAAATGAACTTTCAAAACAAAATAGTAACTTCTAAAATCTTCGATTTCATTCCTTAGAAAGGAGGTGATCCAGCCGCACCTCCCGGTACGGCTACCTTGTTACGACTTCACCCCAGCTATTGGTTTTGCCTTAGACGGCTTCCTCCCTTTCGGGTTGGGTCACCGGCGTTGGGCCCCACCAACTCCCATGGTGTGACGGGCGGTGTGTACA
>JAHLFD010000285.1:0-10320 GCA_018883975.1 Candidatus Niameybacter stercoravium | reverse complement strand
TTGTAAGATTTAATTAAGTAATCACTTAATTAAACGGAGGCAGTATGACTTTAGCTATTCAAATTTTCAAAGCACTTTCTGATGAAACACGCGTTACAATTTTACTTTTGCTAGCACAGCAAAATGTATGTGCTAAGGGAATATCTAAGCGTCTTAATATTTCTGAAGCTGCAGTATCACAACATATTAAGATATTAAAAGAGGCCGGTCTTATCATTGGTTATAAACAAGGGTATCGTGTTCATTATTCAGTGAATGAAGATACATTAAATGCCCTTATTACTTTTATTAATGATTTAAAAGTTCCAGTCTCTCCTGTAAAAGATACTTCTTGTCCTATGCGTGAAAACTGTCCTAAAACCTGCTGTCACCTTAAAATCCAAGGAGGAGAATAATATGAAAATCTGTATTCCTGTATCAAAAAACGAAGGTCTATTAAGTATACCTTATGGCCACTTTGGCTCAGCACCACTCTTTATCGTAGTAGATTCTGATACAAAAGAGGTCACACCTATTAAAAATGGTGACCTTCACCATGAGCATGGCAAATGCCATCCTCTGCAGGCTCTCCAAAACACACCTGTTGATGTAGTTCTAGTAGGAGGTATTGGCCAAGGTGCTATTAGTAAACTTAATGCTATGGGCATTAAAGTGTATCAAACAACTACAGGTAATGTAGAAGATAATATGACTTTATTCTTAAATAGTCAGTTAAATGAATTAGATAGTACACATACTTGTTCTCATGATGGATGTGGACATCACTAAATGCAAAAAGGAGTAATCCCTAGGGATTACTCCTTTTTGTTATGCAATAATATCATCAAGGTCTATACCTTTTTTGAACTGACTGTTATAGAGGTTTGCATAAAAACCATCTTTTTCAAGTAATTCATAGTGTGTGCCGCGTTCAATAATCTTACCATCTTTAAGGGCTAAAATCTGATCGGCATTACGGATTGTACTTAAACGGTGTGCAATAACAAAAGTTGTTTTGCCTTTCATAAGATGTTCCATAGCTCTTTGAATAGCCACTTCTGTACGCGTATCAATAGAAGATGTTGCTTCATCTAAGATTAAAATAGATGATTTCATAAGTATTGCCCTGGCAATAGCTAGAAGCTGACGCTGCCCTTGTGATAAGTTGCTTCCATTATCAGATAAAATAGTATCATATCCATCTGGAAGCTGCTTAATAAAGCTATGGGCATTAGCAAGTTTTGCAGCCTGCTCTACTTCCTCATCTGTTGCATTTAAGTTCCCATAACGAATATTCTCACGCACACTCTCAGAGAAGAGATAAGTATCCTGAAGTACCATAGCAATAGACTTTCTAAGACTTTCTCTTGTAACTTTCTGAATATCGTGTCCATCAATTGTAATGAGACCACTATCAATATCATAGAACTTTGTAAGTAGGTTGATAATCGTTGTTTTACCAGCTCCTGTAGGACCTACAATAGCAATGGTTTGCCCTTTTTTAGCTATAAGTGTAGCATCTTTTAAAATAGGTTTTTCTGGTACATAAGAGAAATGAACATCTTCAAGGATGACTTCACCTTCTATGTTCTCCATATCTACTGCACCTACCCTATCCTGCTCTTTCTCTTCATCCATAACTTCAAATACACGTTCTGCACCAGCTAATGCTGACTGAATGGTATTGAATAAGTTAAAGATCTCATTAATTGGTCTTGTGAAGTTACGCATATAAAGGATGAAACTGAAGATAATTCCTACTGTAATATCAAAACCTTTAAGCATTAAGTACCCACCACTTACTGCAACAATAAGATAAGTAATATTATTAATACAGTTATTCATAGGTCCCATAAAGCCTGAGAAAGTTTGAGCTAAGATAGCTGTCTGAGTCAGGTTACTATTAATCTTACCAAACTCTTCTTTTACCTTTTCCTCTTGTGAGAAAAGTAGTACAGCTTTCTGTCCGGATACCATTTCCTCAATATAACCATTTAATTTACCTAGTTCTGTCTGTTGTTTGATAAAGTAAGGCTGCGTACGTTTAACAACAACACGCATTAAAATAAACATAAACGGTGTAGTAAGCAATCCAATTAAAGTAAGTACCGGACTTAAAAGAATCATAGCAATAAGCATCCCGACAATACTAATAATACCTGAAAAAAGCTGCGTTACACTTTGTGCAAGAGTCATATTAATATTATCTACGTCATTGGTTAAACGGCTCATTAAATCTCCGCTTGAATGACTATCATAATATGCAAGTGGCAAGCCTTGCATATTTCTAAATAAGTCTTTACGAATACTAAGTGTAGTTGTCTGTGCAATACGTACCATTGCTCTATTTTGTATGAACACAGATACACTACTTATAACGTAAAGTACTAACATAGCAAGACAGATTTTAGCAAGCCCATTTAAATCTCTTGTTATAATAAACTTATCGACTGTATCACCATTAAGCTTAGTTCCTATAATCGTAATAATTGTTGTAAGTAGTGTAATAAAGAATACAAACACCATAATGTATTTACTGCTACCTAAGTAATGTAAAAGACGTTTTACTGTAGCTTTTGGATCTTTTAACTTTTCTTTCTTATGATGCATCATAGGTCTTGGACCTGGTCCACCCGGTCTATGCGGTGCATTCTCTTTATGCTGAGACATTTTCTAATACCTCCTCACCTAACTGTGAAACTGCTATACTACGATAAATATCATTAGATGCTAGAAGCTGACTATGTGTACCCATTCCTACAATATGGCCATCATCCATAACAATAATCTGGTCCGCATCCATAACGCCTGATATGCGTTGTGCAATCATAAAGACTGTGCTACCCTTCATTCTTTGCTTTAAGGCTTGTAATAATCTCGCTTCTGTTGCCATATCTAAGGCACTTGAAGCATCATCCATAATAAGAATTTTAGGATCTCTTACTAATGTACGCGTAATAGAAAGGCGTTGTTTTTGCCCTCCAGATAAGTTCTTCCCACGTTGTTCCACCACAGAATTAAACTTATCTTCTTTATTGATAATGAATTCATATGCCTGTGCATCTCTTGCAGCATCTTCCATCGTATTAGTATCTGCTTCATTATTACCAAACTTCAAGTTACTTTCTATAGTTCCTGAGAAGAGAATACTATCTTGAAGAATAACACCAATATTTTTTCTTAGGCTTTGTAAGCTTAAATCCTTAACATTAGTTCCTCCAATAAGTACTTCTCCGTCTGTAGCATCATATAGCCTAGGAATAAGCCCTACTAATGAGCTTTTACCAGAACCTGTTGCGCCTATAATCCCAACTGTTTGTCCTTGCTTAATTTTAAAAGATACATTATGAAGTACAGCTTCACTATGTTCATGATATTTAAAGGATACATTTTTAAATTCTACATCAAATGCCTCAAAATCTTTAGTATCTATTTTATCTTTAATAGAAGACTCTGCTTCGAGCACTTCATTTACCCTGTCAGCTGAAGCTTTTGCACGTGAGAAGTTAAGCATAATCATAACTACCATAACAAGTGAGTTCATAATTTGAAGTAGGTAATTAATAAAGGCCATAATTTTCCCCGCTTCAATCCCACCAATATAAGCAAGGTTACCACCGTACCAAAAAACAGCAATAACACTTAGGTTCATAACAAGTGTTACAACAGGCCATAAA
This sequence comes from Candidatus Niameybacter stercoravium, assembly GCA_018883975.1. Classification (GTDB taxonomy): domain Bacteria; phylum Bacillota; class Clostridia; order Lachnospirales; family Cellulosilyticaceae; genus Zhenhengia; species Zhenhengia stercoravium. The sequence continues at coordinate 6,664 of JAHLFD010000285.1, read as the reverse complement.
ATCATACTCATATTTTGAGCTTTAATACTTGTATCCATTAAATCATTATTAGTAGCATCAAACTTTTCACGTTGTTTGCCTTCTAATGTAAAAGCTTTAATAACGCGAATACCTAAAATATTTTCACGCATTACTAAGTTCACATTATCTATTTTACTTTGCATAGATGTGAAAAGTGGCATAGATTTCTTTAAGATAATTGTCATAGCAATTAGAATAACTGGCATAGCAATTACAAAGATAATAGAGAGTTTCATACTTAAAGCAAATGCCATCATAAGCCCCCCAATACACATAAGTGGTGCTCTTACCATAATTCTAAGTGCCATCATAAACATATTTTGTACTTGTGTAACGTCATTTGTAAGTCTCGTAATAAGTGAGGATGTTTTGAACTTATCAATTTCTAAGAATGATAAAGCCTGTATTTTTTCAAACATCCCTGCTCTTAAATTCTCTCCCATATGCATACCTGCATAAGCTGAGAAATAAGTACATCCTATCCCTCCAATAAGACCTAATATAGAAAAGCTAATCATTTTACCACCAAGACTCAATATGTATGCGGTATCACCATTTGCAATGCCAATATCTATAATATCTGCCATCAACTTAGGCTGCATAAGATCCATTGCAACTTCCAGCATCATCATAATGGGCGCTAAAATGGCACACATAATAGCAGGTCCTTTTAAAAATCTTAAAAGTTTAAGCATCTTCTTGCTCCCTTCTATTCATATTGTTATAAATACGTTCTAAATAACCTATAAGCTGGGCATATTCTTCTTCAGAAAAACCTTCTAAACATTCTTTATCAAGTTGACTAAAGGTCTCACCTATGTTCTTTTGTATATCTTTTCCTTTTTGCGTTAAAAAGACATTTAATATACGTCGATCTTTAGGGTTTGGTCTACGCTCAATAAGTCCCGACTTTTCCATAATACCTAGAATGCTCGTCATTGTTGCAGCTTCTCTAGAACAATGAACAGCAATTTCTCTTTGAATGCAACCATCATTTTCAGATAGAAAATCTAAAATTTTAGGTTGTGCATGTGAAAGGTCAAGTTTCTCAAAATACCTACTAGTTCTTCTTCTATGCAGATGTCCTACATTAATAAGCGCCATATGCAAGGTATTACCCCTTATATTTGAGAATTTATTCTCCATTACAAACCTCCTCCTTGAATTTAATTAGATATCTAACTATTAGATATCTAACAGTCATTACTATAACATAACTTTAAACACAGGTTCAAGTTTTATTTGAGTATACAAAAAGAGTAGAATGTTATTCTCATTCTACTCTTAGAAATTCTTTTGATTAATTTTCTCTATCATCTCAGCTTTATGATTTGCAAATTGTTCATATCTATGTGCATTGGCTCCAGAAGGATGTGGAAAACCTAATAGACAGTTCTCTTCTTTAAGTTTACCTTCATTGATAAGCAATCTAAGTATTTCCTCTACACTTTTACCTAATGGAATAATAAGTGCATCTTTAAGTAAATCTACTTGTGGATAGAAGAAAGCTTCTACATACTTTTTAAGTATGTCACTTTTAAGAAGCGGCGGCTGATGACCTGTATAGTTTTTTCCTTTTACAAAAGCTGCAAAAGGAATCATAGAAGTTGTATGCAAAAGGTCATCTCTTTCTTCAAATAATGCCGCTGCATTCTCTATTCCAAGTTTATTAGCTAAACCTAGTTCATCTAGCATACTTATAATATTTTTTCTAAGTGAACCTTCAAAACGTGCCTCCTTTTTACATAAATAAGGCATAGCTTCTAAAGGTACATTCTCCTCTATACATAGTCTTGCAGCAGCAATGGATTTATTCATTTGGTTAAATCCTGGTGTAATACCAACGATAAACACTTTTGCACGTTCATTAATATGCTGATTATGTGTACAGTAATATAAAGCTATCTGGTCTTGCTCTTCAATCAATAATTCTGGAATCATTAATTCTTCTTTTTTATAAGAAGCTTTTAACGGTAATCCTTTTATAGTATCATAGTAATCTTTAATTAAATATGGCATGTTCTACCTCTGCTTGTCCAATACGTTCAATAACTTCTGCAAAACGTTCTTTTGGATTAGCTACCATTTCATAATAAGCTAATACTTTTTCTGTAATATCCATAATCTCATCTTCTTTACATGTTTTATGGTAAGGTGTTGCAAGTCTAGAGCATCTACCTAGTCTTCCCCCTAAGAAGATTAAAAATTCTACTTCCTCTTGATGAAGTGCTTCTACTGGACATACTGGTATACACTTGCCACATCTTGAGCATTTCTCTTCATTAAGCAATAATGTCCCCTCGTCCACTGTAAAAGCCTTGTCCGGGCATACGCTTATACACTTTTGACATAGAATACAGCTAGCTTCATCTAACTGAATCTTTCGCACCGCTAAAAAGGCTAAATCATTTCCTTGTGCTTTTCCATAACTATTTGGACAACCGAGTATACTTATCTTAAATTTGCCTGGGAGCTGACGCATCAAAAATCTATCTTCCATTTCTCTTGCAAGCTTATCTGTATCTATAAGCCCATGCTTACAAACTGTTCCCTTGCAAGTTAAGATAGCACGTACACTTGGACCACCTCCGCCTATCCTTAAGTTTCTCTCCTCACAAAATTTTAATACTTCTTCTAAGGATTTTTCTTTAATATATGGAATTTCTAAAGTTAACCTACTTGTTAACCCCATTTTACCATTACCGTACTTATGTGCTAGCTCTGCTAAATACTGCATCTCATCTGCATTAAAATATCCTGCCCTACTTAAAAAACGCAGTACAAAATAACCTTCTTGCTTTTGCGCTATAATTCCTTTAGCTTTTAATTCATTTAAATCTAACATCTTATCCCCTCTTTCAAATCTATTCTCTACGCTCTTTCACACAGGTCAACATTATACAATAATTGATACACCCATTCAAGTTGCATCATATACCATGATTCCCTAATCTTTACATAAAAAAAGCTACCGTAGTAGCTTTTAGTTCTTATTTAACGATCTTCTCTAAAATATGCTTCTCCTAAAGCCTTTGGTCCCTTGCTTGCTCCACCTGTACGAATAGATCCTATAACAAGGAAAATAATAGTCATAAGATAAGGTAACATATCTACAAAATATTGATTGATTTGAATGCCCGCTGCTTGAAGTCTAAGTCCAAGTATATCCAGTGCTCCAAATAGAATAGCACCCAAAATAGCTTTAACAGGATTCCATCCAATAAAAATAACAAGTGCTACGGCTATCCACCCTTTACCTGCTGTAATATTTTGCTGCCAAGATGGTACATATACAAGTGATAAGAAAGCACCGCTTAATCCACAAAGCATACCACCTAGGACAATATTAATATATTTATAAAGTGCAACAGGAATACCCGCTGCATCGGCAGCACCTGGATTTTCACCTATCATACGTGCATTAAGTCCTATTTTTGTTACTACATAGTACAGCATGAGTATAACGGCTATACCATAGCCTAGATACACAAATAGACTTTGATTAAAGAATGCTCCTCCAATAATAGGGATATTTGATAAAGCTGGAATAGCTATAGGAGCAAAAAATGTTTTTACACTTTCTGGCACAATTTGCCCTACAAAAGATTGCCCTACAAAGTTAGCAAACCCTGTTCCAAATATAGTAAGTGCCAAACCGGTTACAACCTGATTAGCACGAAGAGATACAGTCAGCACTGCATAAATAAGCGCCCCTACCCCACCGGCTGCCATTGCTGACAGAAGTGCTAAATAAGGATTCTGTGTCTGTACGCTTGTTATAAAGCCCATCACTGCTCCCATAACCATCATCCCCTCTACCCCAAGGTTAAGATGACCTACTTTTTCGTTCATAATGCCACCTAATGTGGCAAAAAGAAGGGGCATACCTGCAATAACTGCTGCTGTTAAAAAAGATTCAATATTCATCTATGCTGCCTCCTTTACATGAACTTTATAATTGATAAAGAATTGACTTCCTAATATACAGAAAAGAATAATGCCTTGGATAACCTCCGCTGCTGCTTGAGGAATCTGATACACAGTTTGAATATAACTTGCTCCCTGAGTCAGGATGGCAAAAAGAATAGAAACAACTACCATCCATGGTGTCTTAAGATTAGATAGCCATGCAATAATAATTGCTGTATAGCCTACACCTGCTGTTAAGTCCATTGTTAAAGTGTTATTCACCGCTGATGCCTGAATCATACCTGTTAATCCACAAATTGCACCACTCATCATCATAGCAATGAGGATAATTTTCCTTACATTCATCCCAGCATACTTAGCAGTATTTTCACTTTCACCTAATACTTGAATTTCATAACCTGTTTTAGTGTGATTAATAAAGTAGTAAATCACTACAACTAAAATAAGTGCAATGAGCCACCCAATATGCACACCAAAAAGTTTTGGTAAAATAGCATTATCTGTGAAATTAGCAATTTTCGGGAAGCCCATGGCATTAGGATCTTTCCAAGGACCATATTGCAAGAATACTACCCATTTTAAAGCAATATAGTTCATCATAAGTGTTACAATGGTTTCATTTGTATTAAATTTAGCTTTAAGTATGGCAGGAATAAGGGCCCAGATACCACCACCAATAGCACTTAATAAAATCATAGTCGGTAATATAACAATAGCTGGTAAATCTTTAAAGTATAGTGCTGCAAAAGTTGCAAAGCAACCGCCCATTAAAATTTGTCCTTCTGCACCAATATTCCAGAATTTCATTCTGAAAGCAATACCAATCCCTACTGCTGTCACAACAAGTGGAATTGCAGTAATAATAGTCTGTTTGATACGATGAGAAGTACCTAAACACCCTTCAAGCATAGAGTAATACACATTAAGTGGATTATGCCCCATGATTGCAATAATCACACTTGTAATAACCATAGCAAGTACAATAGCTACAAATGTACAAAGTACTTTTTTCTTATTTGATGGATTTGATGCCTTTGTTACCCTAATTTGCATGTGTTTTACCTCCCATCATCATTCCAATTTCTTCTTTCGTAGTATGACGTGCTTCTACAACACCAGTGACCTTTCCACCACACATAACCATAATACGGTCACTTAGCTGTAAAAGTACATCTAAATCCTCACCTACAAACATAACAGCTACACCTTTAGCTTTTTGCTCACTAATAAGGTCATAAATCTGGTGAGTTGCACCAACATCTAAACCTCGTACAGCATAGGCTGTAATAAGTACTTTAGGGTTAGCTTCAATTTCTCTTCCTAATAAAATCTTTTGGATATTCCCACCTGAAAGCATTTTAACAGGATGGAATACACTTGGTGTCTTAACATTTAATTTCTCTACTAGCTCTTCAGCCTTTTCTTTAACACTGTTTTTATTAAGAAAGAAACCTGTTTGTGTATGATATTCTTTTAAAAGCAAATTATCTACCATATCCATTGAACCTACAAGTCCCATACCTAATCTATCCTCTGGGACGAAGCTCATGGCAATACCTTTTTTATGTATTTCTCTAGGCTTTTCACCTGTAATATTTTGTCCCTCATAAATAAGTTCACCTTGTGCAAGTGGGTAAAGGCCTACTAATGCTTCACAAAGTTCTTTCTGTCCACTTCCTGCTACACCTGCTATACCTAGAATCTCACCACTGCGAAGTGCAACAGATACATCATCTAGCATTTTTACACCTTCTTTATTCATAGCAGTTAAGTGGTTAGCCTCATATATAACCTTTGTATTTTGTGGTACTTGTCTTGTAATACTTAATTCTGTTTCTGAACCTACCATAAGCTCTGTTAAATGTTTTGGATTTGTATCTTTGATCTCTACAGTTTCTATTGTAGTCCCTTTACGTAGGACTGTTACACGGTCACAAAGTGCCATAACTTCATGAAGTTTATGTGTAATAATAACAACTGCACAGCCTTCTTCTTTCATACGGCGTACAATATCAAAGAGTACATCTACCTCTTGTGGTGTAAGTACTGCAGTTGGTTCATCTAAAATAAGTATGTCACAGCCTTTATAAATAACTTTTATAATTTCAAGCATTTGCTTTTCACTAACAGACATATCCATGACCTTTTTATCAAGATCTAAAGATAGGTTATATTTCTTACAAAGTGCTTTAATTGCATCCAATTCTTTATTCCCTTTAGCAAAAAAGCTCTTACTACTTCCTGCAATAATATTTTCTTTGGCTGTAAAGCTATCTACTAACTTAAAATGTTGATGAACCATCCCTATTCCATAACTAATGGCATGCTTTGGAGAGGTAAAATGTACTTTTTCCGAACGCACAAAAATAGAACCGCTATCAGGACTATAAATTCCTGATAGCATGTTCATAAGTGTACTTTTACCTGCGCCGTTTTCTCCAAGTAGGGCATGAATCTCACCTTTATTTAATAAAAGGTCAACATTCTCATTGGCAGTAACCGGACCAAACTTTTTTGTAATCTTTTCTAGTTTTACCACTACTGAATGTTCCATAAACAACGCTCCTATTCAATTTTTATTGGTTGATTTCCCCAATAACATTATCTACAAACCAGTCACATGAAAGTTGATCTTCATCACTAAGCTCACTACCTTCTGCAACCCTCTCATTACCTGCTTGGTCTACAATTGGACCTTGGAATGCTTTAAGTG
>JAHLFD010000021.1:0-12501 GCA_018883975.1 Candidatus Niameybacter stercoravium | reverse complement strand
CCCTTAAAGAGATTTCCTTTGAAGTTCAAAAAGGGGAAATTGTTACTTTAATTGGTGCGAACGGGGCAGGCAAAACATCTACACTCCAAGCGATTAGCGGGATGATTGGGGCAAGTTCAGGTGCGATTACCTTAAAAGGAAAGCCTATTACTCATGAAGAAGCTCATAAACTTGTACCTCTTGGTATGGCACATGTACCAGAGGGAAGACGCGTTTTTGCTGAAATGAGTGTAGAAGAGAATCTTGAACTTGGAGCCTATGCCATTAAAGATAGAAAGCAAATTGCTTCAGATATTGAAAAAATGTACAAGAGGTTCCCAAGACTTAAAGAAAGACGTAAGCAGTTAGCGGGGACTATGAGCGGCGGAGAGCAGCAGATGTTAGCTATGGCAAGGGCGCTTATGTCCAGACCTGAAATTATCTTAATGGATGAGCCTTCTATGGGGCTTGCACCTATTCTAGTACAGGAGATTTTTGAGATTATTAAAGAAATTAATGCAGATGGTACAACTGTACTACTTGTTGAGCAAAATGCTAATATGGCACTTCAAATTGCTCATCGTGCTTATGTACTTGAAACAGGAGAGATTGTATTAAGTGGAGCAGGGAAAGATCTACTTAGTAATGAACAAGTGAAAAAAGCTTATTTAGGAGCTTAAAAAGGATAAAAGCTGTAAGAATGATCTTGCAGCTTTTTTGTTGTCTAAAAGAGAGTTAAAGTAATATATATAAAATAAGCCAATATAAAAGATAAAAGACGAAAAAATAAAGCGTAAGATAAATCTTACGCTTTATTTTTAGTGAGAAGCTCTATCTTTAAGCATACGTGGAAGAGATAAATCAAGATGCATTCCTTCACTTAAGGCTTTATAAGTTTCTAATGCTGAAGGATTAGGTACGCCTTGACGAATGGCTTTAATAAGAATGTTCTTAGGTGTATGCTGCATATCGATAAATTCCATAACATTTACTTTATAGCCTACACTTTCTAAGTAGAGGGAGCGCATACCATCTGTAATAAAAGAAGCTATTTTCTCTTTGAGAATGCCATGTTTTAGAATAGGATCAAGAAGTGGGTTATGAATCTGGGTATAACATTCGTGATGGCAACAAGGTACAGCAAGAATAACCTTTGCATTCCAGCCTACAGCTTTAGCAAGTGCTGCATCTGTAGCTGTATTACAGGCATGAAGGGATACGACCATATCAATGGTTTTATCTGTTGTATACTGGCCAATATCACCTACTTGGAACTTAAGATTTGTGTAACCAAGACTGTGGGCTAAATCATTGCAAAAAGCAATAACATCTTCTTTAAGGTCAAGGCCGACAATTTCTACTTGTTTGCCACGAATATGGGTTAAATAATGATACATGGCAAAAGTTAAGTAGGATTTACCACAACCGAAGTCAATAATACGAATAAAGTCTTGATTAAGCGTTGCCATAACAGATTCTATGGTTTCGAGATATTTGTTAATCTGTTTATATTTGTCGTATTTAGAAGGTTTAATCTGACCATCATTAGACATGAGCCCAAGGTGAATTAAAAACTCTTTAGAGCTTGCTTCATCTAAAATATACTGTTTTTGACGGTTATGGCTAAGAGAAGTATCTTGTTTCTTGGTCGCAGCTTTGCGTTTAATGTTAGCTTCACCTTTTTTATTAATAAGTGCTTGATAGTCATAAGTTGTTGTGTAGAGCTGAAGTTGTTTGAAGTTCTGAGCGTTGTTTCTTAAAAAAGCTGCTACTTCACTAAGCTTACAGTTTTCATGATAAGCTTTATTATTTTTATAGAGTGTAAATTGAAGTAAAACTTCTGATTTCAGGAGAATACGTTTGCAGGTGATCTTTTCATATTGGTCTAATTTGATACGTGGATTGCTCCAAACAGCATCTATAAAAGTATTTTGCTCAAGGGATTCTTCCCATAAGCGTATTAATTTTTCCATAGTCTAACCTCGCTTATTTCTTAAGTATTTTTATCATACTATGAAAACAAGCTATGTGCAACGCCTGGCCTATGCTATAATGCCTTTTAGGAGGTGGCAAGATGTTTGAAAGAGACTGGGAGACCCTTAATGAAGACCAAAGACTGGTTGTTAAAAATATAAAAGATTCACTACTTGTATTAGCACCAGCAGGTACAGGTAAAACGAAAGTCATTGCCATGCGTACGGCATATTTGTTAAACCAGCAGGTTCCCCCTACATCTATTTTATGTCTGACTTTCACCAATAAGGCAGCAAGAGAGATGGAAGAGCGTATTGGCCTGTATGACAAGCAAAATGTAAGACATTTAACCATCAGAACCTTTCACTCTTTCTGCTACTATCTCATCAATCAGGAGAAGCAAAATACACGTCTTGCTTTCCCATGTACCATTATTGATGAAAGTGATACACAAGATATTTTAAAGCGTATTATCTTTGCATTAACGAAGCAGGAAGAAAAATATATGGGTAATATGACAAGCTTTATAGAAAATGTGAAGAAGTATCGCCTTAATTTTAGTTTTGATACAGAACTTAAAGAGGATAGCCTAGTTAAGGCGTATCTTAAAGAACACCCCACAAAAGATCCTATTATTTTGCAATATGGCGCTAGGATTTTAAGACTTTATGAGAAATATTTAAAAGAAAATAACTGTGTAGACTTTATAGACCTTATTATAGAAGCCACTTATTTATTAGAAGACCCTGAAATCAGGGCAAAATGGCAGAAACGTTATCACTATATTCAAGTAGATGAAATGCAAGATACGAGCACAAGGGAGTATCATATTATTAAAGTACTGGCTAAGGAAAATCATATCGCTTTATACGGAGACTTTAACCAGACTATATATGAGTGGCGTGGTTCTGCCCCTCAAACAATGATTGGAGACTATAAAGAACTCTTTAGGCCTGTAGAGATTACGCTTAAAACTAATTATAGGAGTACCCAGCTCCTTCTTAAGGCAGCTAATAGTTTTATCCGTAACAGTAACCTATATCCTAGCTTATCTGTACCTTATGCGAAAGAAATTGGCGAGCCTATAGAAGTTTTTTGCGGAGGAAGTCAAGAAACAGAAATTCTTATGATTGCTAAGTCTATTAGTGAGCATTATACAGCTGAACATAAGCAAATTGCTATTTTGACCCGTACAAATGGGTTAGCTAGGTCTATCTATAAACTGCTTGAGAAAAAAGGTATTCCTTGTATACGTGTAGAAGATATTAGACTGATGCGTACAAAAGAGGTAAAGGACTTACTAGCTGTCATGAGCTATGCGATTAATTTGCGCAATAGCTATGCACTAGAGAAAGTGATTAAGCATCCAGTCATTCATATGGAGCAGTGGCTTATACAAGAGCTTAAGAAAACTAAATCTGGGTATATGTATTTACATGATTGGTTTCTAGCAGAAAATAATGATCCTTATCAACCTCTTATAGAAGGCTATATGCAAAATAAGATCGTTGTACTAGATGTGGAGAGCACAGGACTAGATACAACCAGTGATGATATTATTCAAATTGCAGCCATTTGCTATGGGAAAGATGGTGTAAAAGATCAGCTAGATGTACTTGTTAAGCCGACTAGGTCTGTAGGAGATTCTTATTATGTACATGGTTTTACAGATGAGCAGCTAGAAAGAGAAGGCTTAGAGATTCCTCATGCATTAGATCTATTAGGTGCCTTTATCAAAGATAAAATTGTAGTAGGACACAACGTTAAATATGATTTATCCATTATAGAAAGTATGCTCTATCGTCATCATAAAGCGCCTTTTATTTACCCAGGGGTTTATGATACTTTAGACTTAGCTCATAAAATTTATCCACGCTTATCCAATCATAAATTAGGCACTTTATCAGAACTCATTAAGACTAAGACGCAGCCTAATCATAATGCCCTGCAGGATATATTAGCCACAAGTGAAGTACTTACGCATTTCATTGAAAAACTTAATGAGAAAAAGGATGAACGATACAGTTATTTAGAAGCCTACTATCCTTATGTACAAGGGATAAAAGAGCAGGTACAGAGTATGACAAAGGAGGTACTTAAAAAGCCTACTTATGAAGCTATTAGTTATTTGATGAATAGTTGTGACTATAAAAGTGCTTACAGCAAAGAAGCACTACAAAATTTAAGAGACTTTTATAAAATGGCGCAGCAACTTTATGAAGATCATCTTTCTTATGAGGATAACATTATGAAGTTACTGACCTTTTCTGCTCTTCATACCAGTGAAGTGGAGCAAAGCGCTTTATTTAAAGGGAAAATTCCAGTTATGACCTTGCATCAGGCAAAAGGATTAGAATTTGACTATGTGTATATGGCAGGATGTAATGAAGATGTCTTTCCATCTAGAAAAAGTGTAAAAGAAGGGTATTTAGAAGAGGAAAAAAGGCTATTCTATGTAGGGATGACAAGAGCTAAGAAAAAGCTGTATTTAAGTTATCACACAGGGAAGAAAATGAGTTTTCTTGTAGAAGAAATAGGGGAAGATTTTAAAAATTATAGGCAAGTGCCTTTAGACGAGGTATAATACAAGTAATTACACTTAAGAGGAGGCCTTTATGGAACAAAATAACATTCAAAATGATTTCACTATTGTACGTATGGACAAACAAAAACGTATAGCCTTAGTTGCCCATGATAGTCGTAAGCAAGATATTATCAACTGGGTTACAGTTAATAAAGAAAAGTTAACAAAACATTTTTTATGTGGTACAGGGACAACAGCTAAACTACTAGCAGCTGCAACAGAATTGCCTATTACTGCTTTTAATAGCGGTCCTTTAGGAGGAGACCAACAAATTGGTTCACGTATCGTAGAAGGAAATATTGACTTTATGATTTTCTTCTGGGATCCACTTGCATCTCAGCCACACGACCCAGATGTTAAAGCCTTACTTAGAATTGCGGCACTTTATGATATACCTGTAGCTACTAACCAGTCTACAGCAGATTTCTTACTGACATCACCACTAATGGACCAAGAATACAACCGTAAAATTATTGATTACACAAAACGTATTCATAATCGTACAAAAGCTTTTGACAATAACGAACCTATGGCATAGAAAAAAATATTTTAAAAAAATTTTTGGCTGAAATAACCGTTGTAAAATGAGTTATTTCAGCTTTTTTTGTGGAGGATTCTGGTAAGAAAAGGTTAGACAAAAAGTATTAAAGATGATATATTTTTAAAGCGACTACAGATACAATAATTAGTATCCAAAAGTAATAGCTGTGCTAGATATAGTACATAGAAGCAAAGCTATTATGGGAGATATTGGAGGGGTAAAACATGGAAGTTATTAAACGTGACGGACAAGAAGTAACTTTTGATGAGATGAAAATTTATACTGCTATTATGAAGGCTATGAAATATGGTAGCGGTATTGTAGATGAACATATAGCAAGAAAAATAGCTGATGAAATTAAAGAGGATTTCTCCAAATTAGAAACAAAAGCAACTATATTCCAGATTGAAACAAGCGTCTATTTAAAGCTTATTGAAAATGGACATGAGTTAACTGCGAAATCTTATGAGGGGTATCGTGCTATTCAATCTTTCAAGAGAGAGACGAACACAACAGACCATAGCATTTTAGGGTTAATTGAACTGACAAATGAAGAAGTAATGAATGAAAATTCTAATAAAAATGCTATGATGGCTTCTACACAAAGGGACCTCATAGCAGGTGAGGTTTCAAAGGATATTTCTAGAAGAAAAAAACTACCAGCACGTATTGTGCAAGCGCACGATGAAGGTATCCTACATTTCCACGATATGGACTACTTTATGCAATCTATTTTTAACTGCTGCCTCATTAATATTAAAGACATGCTAGATAATGGTACAGTTATTAATAAGCGTATGATTGAAAGCCCTAAGAGCTTCCAAGTAGCATGTACGGTTATGACACAAATTATTGCGCAAGTAGCAAGTAGCCAATATGGTGGGCAATCAGTGGATATTAGACATCTTGGTAAGTACTTAAGAAGAAGTAGAGATAAATACTATAACTTACTAAAAGATTCTATGGATAATCAAGAAGAGTTAAATGCAGTAGTAGAGCGTTTAACACGAAAAGAACTTGAGTCAGGTGTACAAACTATCCAATATCAAATTAATACACTTATGACTACAAATGGTCAGAGTCCATTCGTAACATTGTTCTTGAATATTGAAGAAGATGATGAGTATGTACAAGAAGTATCTCTTATTGTAAAAGAGATTTTAAAACAACGTATAGAAGGTATTAAAAATGAAAGTGGTATTTATACCACACCAGCTTTCCCTAAACTGATTTATGTCCTACATGAGCATAACTGCCTTGAGGGTGGTAAATATGATGAAGTAACAGAGATGGCTGTACAATGTAGTGCAAAGCGTCTTTATCCAGACTATATTTCTGCTAAAGAAATGAAGAAGATTTATGAAGGAAATGTATTCTCATGTATGGGATGCAGAAGCTTCTTATCTCCATGGAAAGATGATAAGGGTGAGTATAAATTTGAAGGTAGATTCAATCAAGGAGTAGTGAGTTTGAATTTACCACAGATTGGTATTGTTGCGAATGGTGATGAGGAGAAGTTCTGGAAGCTTTTTGATAACCGCTTAGATTTATGTTTTGAAGCACTTATGTGTAGACATAATGCTTTAAAAGGCACACTTTCTGATGAAGCACCAATTCATTGGCAGCATGGAGCTATTGCACGTCTTAAACAAGGTGAAGTTATTGATCCGCTTCTGATGGATGGTTACTCTACAATTTCACTTGGCTATATTGGACTTTATGAAGTTACTAAGCTAATGAAAGGGGTTTCACATGTAGAACCTGAGGGTGAGGCGTTTGCATTAAAAGTAATGCACCGTTTGAATGATGCTACAAAGAAATGGAAAGCTGAAACAGGTTTAGGTTTTGGCCTTTATGGTAGTCCAGCCGAATCACTTTGCTACCGTTTTGCTAAAATTGATAAAGCTAAGTTTGGTGAAATTAAAGATATTACAGACAAAGGTTACTATACAAATAGTTACCATGTAGATGTAAGAGAACCTATTGATGCATTCTCAAAACTGAAGTTTGAGAGTCAGTTCCAATCTATTTCAACTGGTGGATGTATCTCTTACATTGAGATTCCAAACATGATGCACAACCTTGAAGCACTTAGACAAATGATTACGTATATTTATCATAACATTCAGTATGCAGAATTTAATACGAAATCAGACTGCTGTCATGTATGTGGATTTGAAGGAGAAATTAGTATTAATGATGCTTTAGAATGGGAGTGCCCAAGCTGTCATAATAAAGATCAAAGTAGAATGAATGTTATTAGAAGAACATGTGGCTATTTAGGAGATAACTACTGGAATAAAGGAAAGACTCAAGAGATTAAAAGTAGAGTACTTCATTTATAAGGAAAGAAGGAGGAAGGATTATGCATTATGCTCAGATGCGCAAATATGATGTAGCCAATGGAATAGGCATCCGAAGTACACTGTTTGTTTCAGGTTGTACACATCAGTGCCCTGGTTGTTTTAATACAGATTATAGAGAATTTGATTATGGTACGCCATGGACAAAAGAAGCAGAAGATACTTTTTTAAGCTATATTAAAGATGAAAATGTACATGGTGTCACTATTCTAGGCGGTGAGCCTATGCAGCAGACAAAAGATGATGATCTCCTTAACCTTTTAAGAAGGATTAAACAAGAGACTAATGAGACGATCTGGATTTATTCTGGTTATACTTATGAAGAGATTCTAAAAGAGCCTAAAAGACGCCAACTACTTGAACTATGTGATGTTTTAGTAGATGGAAGATTTGTAGAGGCTTTAAAAGACTTAAAACTTAGATTTAGAGGAAGCAGTAATCAAAATATTATTGATATAAAAGCTTCTTTAGCATCAGGTGAAAAGGTTTTATTGACATTTTAATGTTCCAAGAGGAGAGACAAAAGATGGATAATCGTACAATATATTTTGCAAAAGTAAAAGAGAATGCTATTATTCCAAGCAAGAGAGAAGAAGATGGTGCATTTGATATCTATGCTTGCTTTGAAGAAGACTTCATGATAATTGCACCACATGAGACAAAACTTATTCCAACAGGACTTGCTTCAGCTTTCTCATCTGATTATGTAGCTATTTTAAAAGAACGTGGCTCTAATGGAAGTAAAGGGATTGGTCAAAGAGCAGGTGTTATTGATTCTGGTTACCGCGGCGAATGGTTTGTACCTTTAACAAATCATAACACAGTACCTGTAGTCCTTCTAAAAGAAAGTTACACAGGAGATCAATCAGCTTTTGGTGAGGCTATTATTTATCCTTATGAAAAAGCTATGAGCCAGTGTATTCTCGTAGAGGTACCAAAAGTTAAAACAGCAGAAATTAGTTATGAAGCATTAATGCAATTTGAATCTGAACGTGGAACAGGTATGTTAGGTTCTTCAGGTAAATAAATATAGAAGGCTCCTTTTTCCTAGTCATTAGGAAAAGGGAGCTTTTTTGTTTTTAGCGATAAAAAGCTGCTCTATTATTGATTTAAGATAAAATCTTCCTAATGGTGTGTTTTAAATAAGGAAAAGAACAAAGAGGTAAAAACAATTTTAAATATTATAGAAAAATATATCGATATAAGATAAAATATAATTGTTAAAATAAGTAAATTATACTACATATATAAAATGATTTAGTTTATAAGAGAGATAAAAAGGAGAAGGCCATGTATCTATACAAAATTCTTATAGTAGATGATGAAGAAGAAGTAAGAAGCAGTATTATGAGAAAGATGCAGTGGGAACAGTTAGGCTATCAATTAGTAGGGGATGCAGAAAATGGAGAAGATGCATTAGAAAAAGTTAGAGTGTTAGAGCCAGACTTAGTATTAACAGATATTAAAATGCCTTATATGGATGGACTGACATTAGCAAAATATATTAAAGAAGAAAGAAATAGTACAGAAATTGTTATTTTTTCCGGATTTGATGATTTTGAATATGCGCAGAAGGCAATTAAACTGGGTGTTATTGAATATATTTTAAAGCCTGTTAATGTAGCTGAGTTAACGGAGATTCTAAAAAAACTCAAGTTAAAAATGGATGAGCACATTGCAGAAAAACGTAATATACAGGCATTAAGATTAGATTACCAAAGGATGCTTCCGGTTCTAAAAGAACATTTTTTAGGGGATTTGGTACAAGGAAGATTAAATCATATAGCTATTTTAGAGGGTTTTAATCGGTTTAATCTATGTGTAAAAGATGGGCCAAGTTGGATTGTTGCTACAACACATATTGAGATTCCAATGATTGAGCAAGATAAACAGAGGCTTAACTTACATTATGAAGTTGATTTAATTCCGCTTTCAGTAGAACAGATTATTTGTGAAAAGTTAAAGGGAGACTTTCAGTTCGAAACTTTTGGAACAGCTACAGGTACATGTATCTTGTGCGCTATTCATACAAAGCTGGAAATGGAAAGATTCATGAATAAGTTAAATCAAGTTTGCTTAGATTGTAAAAAGATTCTGGAGCTTAATGTTACTATAGGTCTTGGAAAAGTTTATACCAAACAAGAGCTGATTAAAGATTCTTATGATGAAGCTAAGAATGCTATAGGCTATAGAGCGACTATAGGAAGTGGTATGGTTATCTACATTAGTGATGTAGAGGTTATGCATGTAGGGGTTTTAAGATTTGATGAACAAAGTGAAGGAAAATTGATTCATGCTATTAAGTTTGGAGAGCGAGAAGAAATTATAGAAGTTATAGAAAGTCTCATGCATAAAATGAAAGTAGCTAAGGTACATACTAGCCAACATCAAGTTTATGTCATGGCGATTATTCATTCTATGATGGAAATGGCGCAGAAATATGAGTTAGATACGAATCAGATTTGGGGGAAAGAAGATTATTTTAAAGTTATGGGAAGGCTACTTACTATACAGAGCATGCAAAATTTCATTATCAATAGTGCTCTTTCTATTCATGAAAATATTAATAAGGAACGTTATGATACTATGAAGCAACTTATAGTAGAAGCTAAAAAGTATATTACAGAGCACTTTACTAACCCAGATTTATCTGTAGAAATGGTATGTGAGCATCTACATATTAGTCAGGCTTATTTTTCTACACTTTTTAAGAAAGAGACAGGACAGACGTATATTAGTTATTTAACGGAACTTCGTCTTAATAAAGCTATTGAACTACTTAATAAAACAGAAGATAAGACCTACATCATTGCGAATAAGGTAGGTTATACAGAGCCAAATTATTTTAGTTATGTCTTTAAAAAGAATTTTGGAATAGCACCTAGTCGTTATCAGCGCAGAGCTAATTAGAATAGGGGATGGAGCTATGCTAAAAAGAATAAATGAATGGTGGATGGAGATTTATCATCAACTTAGTTTAAGAAATATTGTATGGGTATCCTTTTCTGCTACAGCAGCTTTAGCCACTATTTTCATGGGCCTGTCCTTTTATAGTAGGTTTTCTATGCAGCTTAATAATGAAATGCAGATGGAAAATCAGGCGTTAATCAATCAAGTGAATAATGCTGTCAATACTTATGTAAGAAATATGATGAAGCTTTCTGATACTTTATATTTTAAGGTCATTAAAGATCAGGACATACAACTAGTAGACTTTGATGAGACTTTTAGGCTATTTTATGAAACGAATAAAGACTATATTAAAAACATTGCTTTATTTAGCGAAGAAGGAGATCCCATTGTTCTAGCGCCAGCAGCTTCATTAAAGGAAGGTATTAATCCAACAGAGCAAAAATGGTTTAAACGTGCGCTTGAAAAAAGCGAGAATATGCATTTTTCTACTTTACATATTCAAAATTTATTTAACGAAAATGATGGTGAGTATGAATGGGTCATTTCATTAAGTAGAGCAGTGCAAATGACTTATGGGGGTGAAGTTAAACAGGGTGTTTTATTAATAGATATGACTTATGATGGGATTAAACAATTGTTTAGTAATATTTCACTTGGGCAAGAAGGTTATGTATATATGATGGATCAAACAGGTGCCATCATCTATCATCCTAAGCAGCAGTTATTAGCATCAGGTATCTATAAGGAAAATACACAAGCTGCCATGAATTATAATGATGGCATTTATAATGAAGTATTTGAAGGCAAACAAAGACAAGTCATTATTAAAACAGTAGGATATACAGGCTGGACTATAGAAGGTGTTATTTTCCCAAATGCAGTGAGTTTAAACAGTAAGAAAAGTAACATCTTCTTTATTTTCTTATTTTTGTTTTTCACTATGGGCCTTGTACTTATTAATTCTATTATTTCAACAAAGGTATCTAAACCCATTAGAAATCTAGAAAAAGCCGTGAAAGAAGTTGAAATGGGAAAACTAGATACGTGTATTAAGGCAGAAGGATTTTATGAAGTACACCACCTGGGGCAATCCGTACATAAAATGGCTGAGCAAATTAAAAAGTTAATGGATGATATAGTAAAAGAACATGAATCTAAGAGAAAGAGTGAACTAGACGCACTGCAATCACAAATTAACCCACACTTTTTATACAATACGCTAGATATTATTGTTTGGATGATTGAGAATGAAAGACAGCAGGATGCAGCTAAAGTGGTTACAGCTTTAGCCAGATTCTTTAGAATTAGCTTAAGTAAAGGCAAGCATATTATTTCTATTGCAGACGAAATTGAGCATGTGAGAAATTACTTAACTATACAGCAGCTTCGGTATAAGAATAAGTTTGAGTATGATATTGAGATAACAGAAGAAGTTAAGTCATTCGCAACAGTCAAACTGATTATTCAGCCTCTTGTAGAAAATGCCATTTACCACGGTATGGTCTATATGGATGGGGATGGCCTTATTCGTGTACAAGCTTATGTAGAAGAAAGTGAAGTGTACATTACAGTAAGTGATAATGGACTTGGTATGACTGAGGAACGTATTAATCAGTTATTAAAAGGTGAGATCCAATCTTCTAAAAGAGGATCAGGAATAGGTGTAAGTAATGTAAATGAGCGTATTAAACTCTATTTTGGTGAGGCTTATGGTATACAGATTGAATCTGAGCCAGATGAGGGAACCAAAATGATTGTACACCTTCCAAAGGTTATCTATGAAAAAGAAGAAAAGGGCGTGTAAAGGATGAAACATAAAAATGATATCTTATATATTTTAGCCCTTATTATATTAGTCATGCTTTATCTTATTTCTTCGACAGATTTCATTTATAAAGAACAAGAAACTGATATTTATCAAATTTCTGTTATTTTAAATGAAACAAGTGATGCTATTTTTGAAAATATTAAATTAGGTATGAATCAAATGGATAAAGAATGGACTACAGAAGTTAATATAGTGACTTTATATGAGGCTAATCATGCAGAGCAACAAATGAAACTGGTAGAAAGGGAAGTTGCCAATGGTGCAAAAGCTATTATTTTGTTTCCTGTAGATGCAGAGTTAACCAAGGAATATTTAATAC
>JAHLFD010000284.1:0-10691 GCA_018883975.1 Candidatus Niameybacter stercoravium | reverse complement strand
GACATATAACTTGTACACATGACGGAAAACTACTTATGGTCTGCAATCAAAATTCTAATGAGGTTACTCTCTTCAGATTAGACGAAAACACTAGTACAATTCTTGAAGACATTGCACATATCCCTTTCCCAAATCCTAGTTTTATAGAAGAACTCTAAATCTATTTAAAAAGTGACATGTTACTCCCTATACTTAGAAAATACATGTCACTTTTATTTTTATCACATTATTTTAGGCCTCTTTTAGTAAATATCTCTCCCATTGTTATTTGCATATGCTTTAAACGCTTCAAGAAGTCTTGTTGTAACAGGGCCTGCCTCTCCGTTACCAATAATACGCCCATCTACATTTGTAACCGGAATAGCTTCTGCAGCTGTACCAGTTAAGAAACATTCATCTGCACTATAAACATTAAAAAGTGTAAACTCACTTTCTTTTACTTCGTATCCAAGTCCCTTAGCTAATTCAATGACTGTATTTCTTGTAATACCATCTAATATACCTATGTAGATAGGAGGTGTATAAATAACACTATCTTTTACAATAAAAATGTTATCTCCTGTACATTCTGCTACCACACCATCATGATTTAGCATAAGTGCTTCTGGTACTCCCGCTCTGTTTGCTTCAATTTTAGCTAATATATTATTAAGGTAATTTAATGATTTAATTTGAGGGTCTACAATAGTTGCTTTATTTCTTCTTTGAACAGCTGTAATAATAGGCATCCCTTTTATATACATTTCATCTGGATAAAGTGTAATAGAACCTGCAATACAAAATACTGATGCAACTTTACAGCTTACAGGATTAAGACCAAGGTCACCTTTGCCTCTTGTTACTACAAGGCGAACATAACCATTCTTAATTTGATTTCTTCTACAAGTTTCAAGAAGTACCCCTGTCATCTCTTCTTTACTCATAGGAATCTCTAACATAATAGCTTTAGCTGCATTATACAGTCTGTTAATATGTTCCTCACATTTAAAAACACGTCCATTATAAACTCTAATACCTTCAAATACACCATCACCATAAAGTACACCATGGTCAAATACAGAAATCTTTGCTTCTTCTTCTCTTACATAATTACCATCTAAATAAATTATTCTTTGACTCATTTTAAATCCTCCTCTATTCATCGCTTAACTTAATAGCTTCACAAATATAACTGCCCATTTCTTTAGTACCTACATACTTACAGCCCTCACTCATAATATCACCTGTACGATATCCTTTATCTAGTACACATTCTACTGCTTTCTCAATAGCCTGCGCCTCAATCTCAAGTCCTAATGAATAACGTAACATCATAGCCACGGATAAAATAGTTGCAATAGGATTAGCTTTATTCTGCCCAGCAATATCAGGCGCGCTACCATGACTTGGTTCATAAAGCCCTAGAGTGCCTTCACCTAAGCTTGCAGATGCTAACATTCCTATAGAGCCTGTCAACATACTTGCTTCATCAGATAAAATATCCCCAAACATATTACTTGTAATGATGACATCAAACTGTTTAGGGTTCACCACAAGCTGCATTGCTGCATTATCTACATACATAAAACTATAATCTACTTCTTCATAATCCTTTGCTACCTCTTGTGTTACTTCTCTCCAAAGCTTAGAAGTAGCAAGCACATTAGCCTTATCTACTACTACAACCTTCTTATTTCTTTTCATAGCTGAATCAAAACCTACTCTAAGAATACGTTCAATCTCACCTACACTGTAGTACTCAATATCCTCCGCATATGTATCTTTTGGATTATCACATATAGTACGTTCATGCCTACCAAAATAAATACCACTTGTAAGTTCTCTTACAATAAGAATATCTAAGCTATCTCCAGTAACTTCTGCCTTTAATGGGCTTGCATGTTGAAGCTGCTTATATAAAAGAGCTGGTCTAAGATTGGCGAATAGTCCTAGTGTCTCTCTGATCTTAAGTAGCCCTTTTTCTGGTCTATCTCCATTTGAAGTAGTATCCCATTTAGGTCCACCTACTGCACCAAGTAGTACTGCATCACTTGTCTTACATGCATCAATAGTAACTTTAGGTAATGAGGAGCCTAGCTCATCTATACCCGCTCCACCTATCAGATGCTCTTCGTAGTTAAATGTATGACCAAATCTACTGCCCACTTCATCTAATACTTTAACGGCCTGCGCCATGATCTCTGGTCCAATACCATCTCCGGGCAAAGTAACAATCTTATAATTCATTATTATCCCCCCTATTTACTTTCCCTTACATAATTAACAAGGCCATTAGCCTCAATAATTTTCTGCATAAACTCAGGGAAAGGCTGCGCTTTATAGACCTTACCACTTGTTACATTTGTAATAGTACCTTCAATGAAATCTACTTCAACCGTATCTCCTGCCTGGATACCCTCTACTGCTTCAGGGCACTCTAAAATAGGAAGTCCTATATTAATAGCATTTCTATAAAAAATACGTGCAAAAGTTTTTGCAATAACACATGAAATACCAGAGGCTTTAATAGCAATAGGTGCATGCTCTCTAGAAGAACCACAACCAAAATTTTTATCTGCTACTATAATGTCCCCTTCCTTTACCTGCTGCGTAAAATCTGTATCAATATCCTCCATACAATGCGTAGCTAATTCTTTAGAATCTGATGTATTTAAATATCTTGCTGGAATAATAACATCGGTATCAATGTTATCCCCATAACGAAATACCCTACCTGTTGCCTTCATTTTATTCCCCTCCTATACTTCTTCCGGATTTGCAGTATAGCCACAAATAGCAGACGCTGCTGCCACTGCCGGACTTGCAAGATATATTTCTGATTCTACATGTCCCATACGTCCTACAAAGTTACGGTTTGTAGTTGCTACACATCTTTCACCTGCTGCTAAGATCCCCATGTGTCCACCAAGGCAAGGTCCACATGTTGGTGTGCTGACTACACAGCCTGCTGTAACCAAATCTTCTACAATACCTTCTTTAATAGCTTGCAAATAGATGTTTTGAGTACCTGGAATAATGATAACACGTACACCTTTTGCTACTTTTTTTCCCTTCATAACTTCTCTTGCCATACGAAGGTCTTCTATACGTCCATTTGTACAAGAACCAATAACTACCTGATCAATTTTAATTTCTTCTACTTCATCTATAGTTTTTGTATTTTCAGGAAGATGCGGATAAGCTACTGTAGGTCTAATAGTGCTAAGATCTATTTCTATTACTTGTTCATATACTGCATCTTCATCTGCCTTATAAACTGTATAAGGTTTACTGCTATGTTCTTTAACATATTCAAGTGTCACTTCATCAACTTCAAAAATACCATTTTTAGCGCCGGCTTCAATAGCCATATTAGCCATAGATAGTCTAGAATCCATAGACAAGTACTTAAGACCTTCTCCCGTAAATTCCATTGACTTATAAAGTGCACCATCTACGCCTATCATGCCTATAATATGCAATATAATATCTTTACCGGATACAAAATGGCTAGGTTTACCTATCAGTATAAACTTAATAGCATCTGGTACCTTAAACCAGGCCTTACCTGTTGCCATACCTGCTGCCATATCTGTACTACCAATACCAGTAGAAAAGGCTCCAAGTGCACCATATGTACAAGTATGTGAATCTGCTCCTATGACTACATCTCCTGGTACTACTAATCCTTTTTCAGGAAGAAGTGCATGTTCAATGCCCATTTCGCCTACTTCAAAATAATGCTCGATGTCTTTATCATAAGCAAAAGTTTTTACACATTTGCACTGCTCAGCAGCTTTAATATCTTTATTGGGCGTGAAATGGTCTGGCACAATGACTACTTTAGAGCGGTCAAACACATCTTGAGCACCAATTTTCTCAAATTCTTTTATGGCAACAGGTGTCGTAATATCATTTCCTAACACTAAGTCAAGATTAGCCTCAATCAGCTGCCTTGCCATCACTTCTTTAAGATTTGCATGTGCTGCTAATATTTTTTGTGTCATGGTCATTCCCATTTGTCATTCCTCCTTTTAGGTTTTATAGTGTAATTTGATAAAGTGCAAGGCCTACCTTAAGATAGTCCCTGCACCTAGTAGCTTAATTTTATTTTTTTATGCTATCTAAATCATAAAGCATATTATTGATTGCAGATAAATAAGCCAAAATACTTGCTTCTACAATATCCATACTTACGCCGTGACCGTTATAAGTTTTATTCTTACATTTAATTTTAAGATTTACCTCACCTTGTGCATCTGCTCCACCTGTAACAGAATTAATAGAGAAGTCTTCTAGCGTGAATTTTTTACCTACCATCTTATCAATAGCTTTAAAAGATGCATCAATAGGCCCATCATAAGAAGACATAACATCTTCAAGCACGGCTCCTGTTTTACAAATCAGTCTTACAGCCGAAGTAGCTGTAATGGTATTACCTGAATTGATAACAAAGCGCTCTAATGTATAAGTCTGTGGAATAGCCACAGTTTTTCTACGTACAAGTGCTTCAATATCCTTATCTGTAACAACCTTTTTCTTATCTGCAAGCATCTTAAATTGCTCAAATGCTTTATTAAGTGCCTCTTCTTCAAGGGTATAACCCATCATCTCTATACGATCTACAAAAGCATGACGACCTGAATGTTTGCCAAGTACCATTTTATTTTCTGTAAGCCCTATAGCCTCTGGCGTCATAATCTCATAAGTACTCTTATTAGCTAGTACCCCATGTTGGTGAATCCCCGACTCATGTGCAAAAGCATTTTCTCCTACAATGGCTTTATTAGGCTGTACTTTCACCCCTGTTATACTGCTTAGAAGTTTACTTGTTTTGTAAATCTCTTTTGTCTTAATATTAGTTGTTAAATCATAAAGATCTTTTCTAACACTAAGGTTCATAACAAGCTCTTCAAGTGCTGCATTACCTGCACGCTCTCCTATCCCATTAACAGTACACTCAATCTGAGTTGCACCAGCTTTAATAGCGGATAAGGAGTTAGCGACAGCCATTCCTAAGTCATTATGACAGTGCACAGAAATGTCTACTTTATCAATACTAGGTACATGATCGCGAATACCTGCTATTAAATTGTAGAACTCATCTGGACTTGTATATCCTACTGTGTCTGGAACATTAATCACTGTCGCACCTGCCTTAATAACAGCTTCAAACACCTGATAGAGGAAAGCTGGATTACTTCTTGATGCATCTTCTGCTGAGAATTCTACATCCTCACAGTATTTTTTTGCATATTTAACCATTTCTACTGCATTTTGCAGTACCTCTTCTGGCGTCTTTTTTAACTTATACTGCATATGTATATCTGATGTTGCTAAAAAGGTATGTATACGTGGGTATGCTGCACCTTTTAAACTCTCTGCTGCAGCATCAATATCTTTAGTAAGGGCTCTTGCTAGGCTCGCTACTCTTGTGTGTTTCACTACTTTTGCAATTTCGTGAACAGACTTAAAGTCTCCTGGTGAAGCAATTGCAAACCCTGCTTCTATAACATCTACACCTAGTCTTTCCAGTTGTAGGGCCATCTCTAATTTTTCACTAAGATTCATACTGCATCCTGGTGATTGTTCTCCATCTCTAAGTGTAGTGTCAAAAATTTTAATAGCTTTTGCCATAAGAAAAGCCCCTCCTTCATTTATTAGTCTTCTTTAATCCAACTCATCATTTTTCTTAACTCTTTACCTACTGACTCTACTTGATGCTCTGCTTCAATTCTTCTAACAGATCTGAAGTATGGACGATTTGCCTGATTTTCTGATATCCAGTTTTTAGCAAACGTGCCATTTTGGATTTCTGTTAATACTTTTTTCATTTCTTTCTTAGTTTCATCTGTAATAATACGTGGTCCTACTGTATAGTCTCCATACTCTGCTGTATCTGAAATTGAATATCTCATATATTCAAATCCACCTTGGTTAATAAGGTCAACAATAAGTTTCATTTCATGTACACATTCAAAATATGCACTTTCTGGTTGGTAGCCTGCTTCAACTAATGTTTCAAAACCAGCTTTCATAAGTGCTGTTACACCACCGCAAAGTACAGCTTGCTCCCCGAAAAGGTCTGTTTCTGTTTCTTCTTTGAAGGTTGTTTCTAATATCCCTGCGCGCGCTCCACCAATACCATCTGCATAAGCAAGTGCAATATCTTTTGCATCTCCTGTTGCATCTTGGTAAACAGCGATAAGACATGGTACACCTTTACCTTCTTGATATTGACTTCTTACTGTATGACCTGGTCCTTTTGGAGCAATCATAACAACGTTTACATCACTTGGTGGTACAATTTGTCCATAATGAATATTGAAACCATGGGCAAATGCAAGCGTTTTGCCTGTTGTAAGACCCTCTTTAATACTCTCTGTATAAAGTTTTGCTTGTTTCTCATCGTTAATTAAAATCATAATAAAGTCTGCTGCTTTTGCTGCATCAGCTGCTGTCATAACAGTAAGACCTGCTTTTTCAGCTTTTTCCCATGATGGACTTCCATTGTAAAGACCTACAATAACCTCTACACCTGATTCATGTAAATTAAGTGCATGTGCATGTCCTTGACTACCATAACCAATAACTGCTACTTTTTTACCCTTTAATAAATTTAGATCACAATCTTTTTGATAATATAACTTTGCCATAATAAAATCCTCCTTATATATAATCGATATATTATTTTATTTATAAGGCTTCTTTGGAAGCCTTAATTTTTTAATTCATTTTCTCCTCTTTGAAGCGCAGTAAGCCCTGTCCGTACAATTTCTTTAATACCATAAGGCTGTAGCATTTCAGTAAGTGCTTTAATTTTACCTTGATCACCTGTAGCTTCTAAAATTAATACTTCTTTAGAAACATCCACAATATGTGCTCTAAAGATATTAGCAATCTCTATAATTTCAGCACGATTTTCATGATTAGCTCCCACTTTAATAAGTGCTAACTCTCTATAAACTGCACTTGTTTCATTGAGTTCTACAATTTTAATTACTTCTATAAGTTTATTAAGCTGTTTTTTGATCTGCTCTTGCATCTGCTTATCAGCTTTCGTTACAATAGTCATACGCGAGATAGAAGGGTTCTCTGTTTCACCCACGGATAAACTATCAATATTGTAACCACGTCTACTGAAGAGACCAGATATACGACTTAATACCCCTGAATGGTTCTCAACCAGTGCGGAAATCACATGTTTTTCCATATTTCTACCTCCTTATAAAGTGCTTTCTTTATCACTTACAATAAACTCCAAAAATTGAGGCTTACCACTTGCTATAGCTTGCTTAAGTATTTCTTCTACCTTATCTGGGTCATCTATTATATGTGCCTCTATACCATACGCTCTTACGATAGCAGCAAAATCTGGATTCTTAGGAAGTCCTACACCATACTCTTTTGTTTCGAGTTTTCTTTGAATTTCCCTTACCATTCCAAGTCCACTGTTATTAAATAAAATCATAATAGGATTTACATGCTCCTGCACGAGCGTCCCTAATTCAAAAAAACTCATTTGGAAACTTCCATCTCCAAACACACCCACTACCTTACGAGATTTATTTCCTATTGCAGCACCTATACATGCTGGTAATGAATAGCCCATAGTACCAAATCCACCCGAGCAAAGTATTTGGCGATTTCCTTTAATCTCCATATTGCGCATAGTCCAAAACTGATTCTGTCCTACATCAGCTGTAATGATAGCTTCATCATCTAATAAATTCGATAATGTTTTAATAACTGTCTTCGGATTAATACTGTGTTCATACTTTATGTCTGCTGTTTTCTTCTTATGCCTTAAAATGGTTTCAATCCATTCCTTCGTTTCACTTGTTTTAATGAGTTCGTTCATAACCTTTAGAACTTCTTTTACATCCCCTACAACAGGAATATGCGCTGCTGCAATTTTGCCAATCTCCGCTGGGTCTATGTCAATATGAATAATATTAGCTTTTTCATCAAAAATCCCTACATTAGCTACAGCCCTATCTGCAATACGTGCTCCTATAAAAAGGATTGTATCTGCATGCTTAAGCGCCCAGTTAGCATGATGATAACCATGACTTCCAATCATTCCTAAATTATAAGGTGAACAGGTATCTAATGTTCCTGTTCCCATCAGTGTGTGTACCATAGGAATACGAGACTTCTCTATCATATAAGCAAGCTCCTCTTTTGCTTGCCCAAGGTGAACGCCTCCTCCTGTACAGATTAAAGGTCTTTTACTATTAAGTAAGAGTTTGATAGCCCTTTTAATCTGTCCTATATGTCCCTTAACTGTTGGTTTATAGCCAGGTATATCTACCTTTTTAGGATAGTGAAAGTCTATTTGTGCATCTTGAAAGTCCATAGGTAAATCAATGAGCACAGGTCCTGGCCTTCCTGTTCTTGCAATATAAAAAGCTTCCTTTACGATCCCAGGGAAATCCTTCGGATTTTGAAGCAGATAGCTATGTTTTATAAATGGCTCAGTACAACCTGTAATATCTACCTCTTGAAATACATCTCGGCCTATTAAGTTAGATTTAACCTGACCTGTAAAGATAACAATAGGAATAGAATCCATATACGCCGTTGCAATACCTGTCACTAAATTGGTTGCTCCTGGTCCCGAAGTTGCAATACATACTCCTACCTTTCCTGTCGTCCTTGCATATCCACTTGCACTATGTACAGCAGCCTGCTCCTGCCTTACTAGTACATGATGTATACTGGAAGCTCTCAAAGATTCGTAGACAGACAGAACTGCTGCTCCCGGATAGCCGAATACTGTATCGACTTGTTCTTCCATTAAACATCTTACTAATACATCTGATAACTTCATCTTTGACCCCCTTATATACATAGATAAATAAAAATCTCATCCATTAAGGACGAGACGGAACTTTTTAGTTGCATTTATCTGACAATTCAATTTATAAACATTGTACCAATTGTATCTATAAGTGTCAATATTTTAACTCTAATTAAATATTCTTTCAAAAAACTTTGTGAGTTTTTACAAAGCCTTCTTAATGTATCAAAATTCTATTTATTTTTTTAGCTTTACATAAATTCTTTCTTGTAATCTATGACATTTTGATTGTAAGTAGTGCTTAAACTTTCACTTGTTTACATAATCCTATTAGCAAACAAAAAAAAGACATTATTCGGAATATTATACCTCTCCAAATAATGCCCTCATTTTTTTATTACTTTTGTACAATACGTTTATAAATCTCTTTTACAACTGGATTATGTTTTTCTTTTTCATAAGCAAGCTTAATATCTTTTTCTGCTTTTTCATTATCACCTTTGATAAAGTAAGTATATGCACGCTCTGCACGTACATGGTGATCTTCGGGTCTATGATTTAAATATCTATCAAAATATGGAAGTGCTTTTTCATATTCTTGCTTTAATCCTAAGATAAGACCTAGACAATAATATGCCAAATCATTATCTGCATCAAGTCCTACTACCTTATTATAAAGCTCTAATGCTTCATCATACATTTTCAAGCTTAAAAGAATACTTGCTTTACACTCATAACCTAGTGTCTCATTTGGTTCTTCAGCAATAGCCTTATTAAAGCATCTAATAGCTTTAGCATATGCATCTTTCGCTAAAAATTCATCTGCTTTATAGAAATAACGTTCATAGTCCATATTAATAGAAAGAATACCATTAAGCTCTTTTTCTGTAAGAACTAAATTCATACAATCTCCTGCATAATTATGGATATATGCTCTAATTTGTGCAAGTTGTTCTCTTTCCATATGATAATCAACTGGCACATCTACTTCCTCTACAATATAATTTCTTTCTTCCATAGGAAGAAGGAGACTTCCCCTTGCTGGCGCTACAATACTATAAGTTCTTTCAAATCTCTCACTATCTAATGTAAACTCTGTAATAGCTTGTCTGTAAATAGTCGCATCTTTATACCAGCCAACAATGCATGTTTCTCCGTTACGATTTGGTGCAAGCCATACCACAAGTACATTTTCTACCTTATTATCATCTGCTGTAACGCCCTCTAATTCTTCTATTTTTATTTCATCAATTCCTCTACCATACCCATAGTAGTAACCATTTGTATATTGAAAATTATAACCACAAGGAGGCACTTCTTTTTCTTCATCGCCTTCCCCTACATAGTATTTCATCCAGTCCATTGTAATAAATAATATTTTCATTACCTGCTCTCCTATTTGTATAATAAATGTCTTATTATAACTTATCATATTCTTATATTATAAATCTACAAAACTTATAAAAAATAGCCTAGAGCCCCTATATAGTCATAGGTTAGCCCTAAGCTACTTCTATTTAAGAATAACAAAGTGACCAATCAAAGGTAATTCTTTTCCTTCACCCTTGCATGCATTGATAATGCCTATAATCATTAAGACAAAAAGCCCAATACTAGCAATACCTACTACCACATTAATCAGTAGCATTATAATACCAAAGATCCACCCTATAAGAGGGAGCCCTGTGCAAATTCCTAATATAATACCTACTATAACATCTGCTACACTTAAGGCTATCTCTGAAAGGAATAATACAAGCCCTTGATTAATATGAAACTTTGCATAACGGGAGTCTTTACAAACAATAAGTGGGATAATAACTAAAAATCCTAAATAAGCTAAAATAGCATATACTTTATTCTTGGCTACATCTTGTGAGTCAAACACTTGGACCTCCGACATAAATTC
>JAHLFD010000283.1:0-3919 GCA_018883975.1 Candidatus Niameybacter stercoravium | reverse complement strand
CTGCAGGTATCCCAGCTGTATTCTTTAACAGGGAGCCAGATGCTTCTGTTATTCAATCTTGTGAAGGAATCTTTATTGGAACAACAGCTTCAGAAGCAGGTGTAATGCAAGGTGATATCTTATCACAAATGTGGAAAGAACATCCAGAATATGACCTTAATGGAGATGGTAAAGTTCAATACCTTGTATTTAAAGGAGAACCTGGTAATCCAGAAGCCGAAGCACGTACTTCTTATGCTGTTTCTCAAGCCGAAGCTAACGGCTTAGTTATGGAAAATGTCAATGGTGATCCTATCGTAGCAAACTGGGCAACAGACCAAGCACAAACAGCTATGGAAGCTGTCTTAGCAGCTCATGATGGAGAGATCGAAGCAGTATTCTGTAACAACGATGATATGGCACTTGGTGTTATTGCAGCACTTAATGGTTCAGATTATAACTTATCAGCGGATGGTGAAAAATGGATCCCTGTTTTAGGTGTAGATGCAACAGATGCAGGTGTTGAAGCTATTAATACAGGTAAAATGGCAGCAACAGTTAAACAAGATGGTGATGCAATGGGTAAAGCGATTGTAGCTATTACAACAAATGCAGCTTTAGATAAAGACTACTTAGAAGGTACAGACTATACGCTAGCTGAAGATGGTATTTCTGTACGTATTCCTTATTCAACCATTCAATAAATCGTAAATACTAAAATAAGGGAGTATCTTTAAATAAATCAAGTTATTTAAGGATACTCCTTTTATGAAAAAGAGAGGAAGAAGAGGGGGGAATGCTATGGGCACAGAGTATGTATTAGAGATGGAAGGAATTGAGAAAAAATTTCCTGGTGTTAAAGCATTAGATGGCGCACAGTTAATGCTACGTAAGGGAACAGTACATTCTTTAATGGGTGAGAATGGAGCCGGAAAAAGTACACTGATGAAGTGTTTGTTTGGTATTTATCAAGAGGATGCAGGTAGTATCAAAATAGAAGGAACAGAGATTAGATTTGATAATCCCAAACAAGCCTTAGATCATGGTGTAGCTATGGTACATCAAGAACTGAACCAAGTACTAAGAAGAAGTGTTATGGAAAATATATGGCTAGGGCGTTTTCCTAAGAAAATGGGACTTATCGATCATGAAAAAATGTATGAAGATACTTTAGAAGTTTTTAAGGATCTTAATATAGAAGTAGACCCTAAAATGCTTATTGGTAAACTATCAGTTTCTCAAAGACAAATGGTAGAAATAGCGAAAGCCGTTTCATATAATGCCAAGATATTAGTATTAGATGAGCCTACATCTTCTTTAACTAAGCAAGAGGTAGAGCACTTATTTGACATTATTAATAGACTGCGTCAACGAGGCGTAGGCATGATTTACATTTCTCATAAAATGGAGGAAATTCTTCAAATATCAGATGATGTAACAGTCATGAGAGATGGTAAATGGATTGCCACCAAACAGGCAAAAGATTTGACAACAGATGAAATTATAAAACTAATGGTAGGACGTAGTCTAACAAATCGTTTCCCACCTAAGACTAATGAAATAGGAGATGTGTTATTAGAGGTAAAAGGGTTAACAGGAAAATACATGCCAACTTGTATGGATGTTTCATTTAACTTACATAAAGGTGAAATTCTAGGTATAGCAGGGCTAGTAGGTTCTAAACGTACAGAATTACTTGAAACACTTTTTGGAACAGCTCATAAAGAAAAAGGAGAAGTTATTCTGCATGGTAAGCCTATACAAAATAGAAATGCCAAAGAAGCCATTAAAAATGGTTTTGCTTTATTAACAGAGGAAAGACGTGCAACGGGGATTATTCCACTTCAAAGCATTACATTCAATTCTGTATTAGCTAATTTAGCAGCTTATAAAAAAAGAGGGTTTTTATCTGATAGGAAGATGGAAGAAGATACAACATGGGTTATTGATAGTATGAAAGTGAAGACCCCTTCTTCTAAGACACATATTAAATCTTTATCAGGTGGTAATCAGCAAAAGGTTATTATAGGGAGATGGTTACTCACTAGCCCAGAAGTACTTCTTTTAGATGAGCCGACCAGAGGAATTGATGTAGGAGCAAAATATGAAATTTATCAGCTCATTATTGATTTAGCGAATAAAGGGAAAGGCATTGTAATGGTTTCTTCTGAAATGCCAGAGCTTATTGGAATCTGTGATCGTATTCTTGTCATGAGTAATGGAAGGGTGGCAGGTATTTTAGATATGAAAAAAGACTATGCAGGTAATGCACAAGAAGAAATTATGCGATTAGCTGCAAAATATATTTAACTAGGAGGGGGATCAAATGGGAGAAACAAAAACACGTAAATGGGATAAAGAAAGAATAAATGAGTTTTTATTAAACTATGCACTATATATTATTTTAGGGATTATGATTATTGTTGTTATTTGTATTAATCCTAAATTCTTATCTGTTTCTAACTTTATTAAGATTTTAACACAAGCGTCTACAAGAGGTATTTTGGCTTTAGGAGTTGCCGGAATGATTGTACTTGCTGGAACAGACCTTTCAGCAGGACGTATTTTAGGATGCTGTGCAGCAGTATCTGCTTCATTAGTACAGTCTGTGACTTATGCGTCAAGGATGTATCCTGGTATTACAGAGGATTTACCACTTATTCTTCCCTTACTAGCGAGTATAACCATTGGTGTAATCTTCTGTATGATCAATGGATTTGGTGTAGCAAAGCTTAAATTACATGCTTTCATTGTTTCTTTAGGTACGCAGCTTATTGCTTTTGGTTGTACCTGTATCTACATTGATAGTCAAGAAGGCGGGGCTCAGGCTATTTCTAGCTTTAACGAAAAATTTATTAATTTTGTAAATGGCTCTTTTACTATTGGCAATTTTAAATTACCTTATTTAATTTGTTACTTTGCTATTGCTGCAGTTGTTGTATGGATTATTTGGAATAAGACAACACTTGGTAAAAATATGTTTGCTATCGGTGGGAATATGGAAGCAGCAGCTGTATCAGGTGTAAATATCTCTAGAAGTATTATGGGGGTTTATTTAGTAGCTGGTGTTTTATATGGTATTGCAGCCTTCCTTGAAGCTGGACGTATCCAATCTGTTAATACAGGAACAGGACTTAACTATGACTTAGATGCCATTTCAGGGTGTGTTATTGGTGGTGTTTCTTTTGCCGGTGGTGTTGGAACTATTCCAGGGGTTATCATTGGGGTTATTATTCTTCAAGTCATCAACTACAGCTTAAACTTTTTGGGCGTTAACCCTTATCTACAGTATATTATTAAAGGCCTTATCATTATTTTAGCTGTTTCAATTGACGTAAGAAAATATATTGCTAAAAAATAAGTAGGAAATGGGAGCGCATAAAAGTATGGATGATGAACAAAAAGTAAAGGCAGAAGTAAAGCAAGAAGAAAATCAAGAAGTGTCCAATACACTTATGTGTATGAAAGAAAATTTATATGATCGTCTCAATGTTTCTTTAAAAACTATGAATATGGTTATTGCTTTATTGGTTATCGCTATTATTGTGTTTACAACTTTTGGTATTTGGCAAGCTCATATTAAATAAGTAAAAAATCCTCGTAGCAAAAGAGCTACGAGGATTTTTATTTGAAATACTTACTTAAATGGTTGTTCCGAAAAATATAAAAGTTTAAGAATGTTTTCCTATAATTTTATAGAAGTAGCAGGATGGAAGAGCTAAAATAAATATAGAATTTTATTTGTTTTTAATGGGAGGTGAGTTAAATAGTAAGCATAGGCAATATAAATTTATGCAAACTAGAGTTTTGTGCCAATTATATTTATGATGAACATTTTCATGATGAATATGAAATAAATTATGTTAATTTAGGAAGATGTATCATGACTATAGAAGATAAGAATGTTGCCCTTAGACAAGGGGAATGTATTATTATACCT
>JAHLFD010000282.1:0-14373 GCA_018883975.1 Candidatus Niameybacter stercoravium | reverse complement strand
GCTGAAAATCCACAAGTTATAGGATTAGTACTTATTGATGAACCAAAGGGGACTTATTATGGAGGGGCTGTAGCAGGTCCTGTTATGAAAGAAATTATGTCTAATACACTTCCTTATCTAGGAATTGAGCCTGTTTATACAGAAAAAGAAAAAGAACTTGAAGAGGTACAGACAATTATTGTGCCAGACTTTAATACTTTATCTATTAAAGAGGCAAAAAACTTGGCCCATGAGAATGGTGTAACAGTTGAAATTAAGGGTAAAGGAAACAGTGTAGTCAGACAATTTCCAATAGCTAAAGAGATTATTAATAAAAATAGTAAAATTATCCTCTATACTGAGTAACTTCTCTTTTTTATCCTCTAAAGACGTGATATAATAACTAAGATATTTGTTAAATAAGTACTTGGGAGGTTGTTATGAAACTCATAACGTTGCTAAAAGATATAAACTACGACTTGATTTGTGGTGAACTTAATCAAGAGGTAGATTCTATTATATATGACTCACGTGTGAAAACGGTAAATGGTCTTTTTATTGCCATTAAAGGATTTACAGTAGATGGCCATAAATATATTAAAGCTGCCATAGAAAATGGTGCAAAAACAGTTGTTGTAGAAGACCCGGTTACAATAGAAGAAGAGGGGATTACGGTAATACGAGTAAATGATACACGTATTGTCATGGCGAATCTTGCAACAAACTTCTATAACCATCCTTCTTTAAAACTGGATTTAATAGGGATAACAGGAACAAATGGTAAAACAAGTATTACCTTTTTGTTAGGACAGATTTTAGAAGCGTATAAGCAAAAAATAGGAATTATTGGAACCATTGAAAATCGTATTGGCACAACTATTTTAAAATCTCAGCATACAACACCTGAATCAGCAGATTTACAAAAGCTCCTTCATACTATGTGCGAAGAAGAGGTAAGTCATTGTCTTATGGAAGTTTCTTCACATGCACTTGAATTACACCGTGTAGATGGATGTGATTTTAAAATAGGTATTTTCACAAACTTAACACAGGATCATTTAGATTTCCACAAAACAATGGATAATTATGCAAGAGCAAAGGCTAAACTCTTTAAACTCTGCCAAATAGGTATTATCAATCATGATAGCCCTTATGCAGATATTATGAAAGAAGATGCTACTTGCAAGGTAATGACTTATGGTATCGATACACCTTCAGATTATAGAGCTTCAGATATTCATATTACAGCTCAAGGTGTAACTTATGTGCTTACAACACCAGAAGGAAAGTATCAAGTAGAAGTACCTATTCCGGGCAAGTTTACAGTATACAATACGTTAGCAGTTATTTGCGCGGCTAAACAATTAGGCTTGCCTATGGAACATATCCTTCATGCTTTGAAAAATGTGAAGGGTGTACCTGGACGTGTACAGTCTTTTGTTTCAACAAAAGGTTACAGCGTTTTAGTAGATTATGCACATACACCAGATGGACTTGAAAATGTACTTGAAACGATCAAACAGTTTGCTAAAGGACGTATTATTACAGTATTTGGTTGTGGTGGTGACAGAGATAATACTAAAC
Source organism: Candidatus Niameybacter stercoravium (assembly GCA_018883975.1). GTDB lineage: Bacteria > Bacillota > Clostridia > Lachnospirales > Cellulosilyticaceae > Zhenhengia > Zhenhengia stercoravium. The sequence continues at coordinate 12,810 of JAHLFD010000282.1, read as the reverse complement.
GACCAATTATGGGTGAAGTAGCAGCTATGTATTCAGATGAAGTTATTATTACATCAGATAATCCTAGAAGTGAAGATCCTCTTGTTATCTTAGATCAAGTAGAAGTAGGCGTTAAAAGACATGTGGTGGATTATGTGAAGATGGAAGATCGTAAAGAGGCCATTATTCATGCACTTTCCCGTGCAAATAAAGATGATGTAGTACTTATTGCAGGAAAAGGTCATGAGAACTACCAAATTCTTAAAGATCGCATTATCCATTTCGATGATTCAGAGATTGTAAGAGATTTTATACAGGGGGAACAGTAATGAAACTTGTATTACAAGATATTATTGCAGCTATAGGGGGACGATGTTTAAATCCCCCTTCTAGTGGGCATAACTTAATTACATCTATTGAGACAGATTCTAGAAAAGTAGGGCCTAACACTTTATTTGTCCCTCTTATAGGAGAACGTTTTAACGCACATGATTTTATTCCAGATGTAGCAGCAAAAGGGGCACTTGCTACTTTGACAGAAGAAACAACTATTAGAGATGAAAATATTATTCATATTTTTGTAGCAAGTACACAAAAAGCTTTATTAGATTTAGCAGCTTACTACCGTAGTCTTTTTCAGATTCCAGTTGTTGCAGTAACAGGCAGTGTAGGAAAAACTTCTACAAAAGATATGATTGCAGCAGTTTTAAGTGCCAAGTTTAATGTATTAAAGACACAAGGGAATTTTAATAATGAAATAGGCTTACCACTTACTTTGTTTGGCCTTGATGAAGGGCATGAAGTAGCAGTTATTGAAATGGGCATGAATCATTTTAATGAAATTCATAGATTAAGTGTTACAGCAGCTCCGAACATGGGTGTTATTACGAATGTAGGAACATCTCATATTGAGAACCTAGGCAGCCAAGAAGGAATCTTAAAAGCTAAGTTAGAGATTTTAGATGGTCTTCAAAAAGGTGCACCTTTATTTGTTAATGGAGATGATAAGCTGTTAAAAGCAGTGACATCTAGTGAGCACCCAATCATTACTTATGGTGAATTAGAAACAAATGATTATTACTGTACAAATGTCTATTCTGAAGGGCATATGACATATGCTACAATTACAACACCAAAAGATACTTACCCTATTGCAATTCCTGCATTAGGAATACACATGGTTTATAACAGTCTAGTTGCTATTGCCATTGCAGATCGGCTAGGCTTATCAAAACAAGATATTTTAGATGGACTTATGGCATATATACCAAGTAAGATGCGTATGAATATAACACAAACAAAACAAGGACTAACCGTTATGGATGATACTTATAATGCAAGCCCTGACTCTATGAAAGCTGCCTTAAAGGTCTTAGCAGACTATAAAGCACCAGGTAGAAAGGTAGCTATACTTGGAGATATGTTTGAAATGGGTGATTTTGCTCCAAGTCTACACGAAGAAGTAGGCAGATACGCAGCTATGCAAAAAATAGATGTATTGTATGCTGTAGGAGATCTTGCAGAGCATATCGCTAAAGGCGCAAAACAATGTGAAGATAAAAATTTAGAGGTAAGTTACTATAAAGATAAACAAACTTTTATCACTGATCTTGCACAGATTCTTCATGAAAATGATACAGTTTTGCTTAAAGCATCAAGGGGTATGCAATTTGAAGAAATTGTTAAGGCAATAGGAAAGGTGAATGATAATGAAAAATGAGGCATTTTATGCAGTACTCATTGCATTTTGTTTAAATATTGTAATGAGTCCAATTGTTATTCCGTTTTTAAGACGACTTAAATTCGGCCAAAATGTAAGAGATGATGGACCAAGTTCACATCTAAAAAAATCAGGGACCCCTACAATGGGTGGTATTATTATTTTAGCAAGTATGACATTAACAAGCTTAATTTTTATGCCAGGAAATAAGTCTTTGCAGACTATTTTATTTGTTACCCTAGGATTTGGTTTAATCGGATTTTTAGATGATTATATTAAAATTGTTAAAAAACGTTCATTAGGACTTACACCAATGCAAAAGATTATCGGGCAACTTATTGTGACTTTAATTTTTGCGTACTTACTTTATGCTTATGTAGGTGTAGATACAAGTATTATTCTACCATTTACAGATGGAAAAGTATTTGATATTGATTTATTCTATTGGCCATTATTAATCATTGGAGTTATTGCTACAGTAAATGCAGTAAATTTAACAGATGGATTAGATGGGCTAGCATCTAGTGTTACTGTACTTGTTGCCACTTTTTTTGCGGCAGTAGCTTTTATGGGAATGAGTGAAGTTGTACCTATTGCATCAGCAGCGGTAGGTAGTTTGCTAGGATTTTTACTTTTTAATACGTATCCAGCTAAAGTTTTTATGGGTGACACAGGTTCTTTAGCGTTAGGTGGCTTTGTAGTTGCTACAGCATTTGTTATGAAGATGCCACTTTTTATTCCTATTGTAGGTCTGATTTATGTTATTGAAAACTTATCTGTTATTATTCAAGTTGCCTATTTTAAAAGAACAAAAAAACGTATCTTTAAAATGGCACCTATTCATCATCACTTTGAATTAAGTGGCTGGCCAGAAACAAAAGTTGTAACAGTATTCTCAATTGTTACAGCTATACTTTGTCTCATTGGTTTAATAGCATTATAGGGGGATATAAAAATGAAGCATAATGAAAAAACAGCTATTATTATAGGATGTGCACGAAGTGGTTTAGCAGCAGCTAGACTTGCTACAAAAGATGGCTATCATGTAAGTGTTTATGATAAAAAAACATATGATCAATTTCACCAGGATGACCAAGAGCGTATTGATGTTTTACAAGGGGAGGGGGTTCAGTTTATTTTTGAACCTTCTATAAGCCTTGATTCATATGATCTTATTATTGTAAGCCCTGGTGTACCACTTGATTTACCATTTATAGAAGAGGCTGTGAAGAAGGGTAAAAAAATAATAGGTGAACTTGAGTATGCAGCAACTTTCTGTAAGGCACCTATTGTAGCCATTACAGGAACTAATGGTAAAACAACGACCACATCTTTAGTAGGACAAATTATAAAAGCTTATAATCCTAGCACATATGTAGTAGGGAATATTGGAAGAGCTTTTAGTGAAGATGTATTACATATTCCTGAAAGTGGTGTTGTTGTAGCCGAAGTAAGTAGTTTTCAACTAGAAACCATTGAAACTTTCCATCCTAAAGTATCTGCCATTTTAAATATTACGCCAGATCATCTTAATAGGCATAAAACAATGGAAAATTACTGTAAAGCTAAATATCAAGTTTTTATAAATCAGTCTGATGCAGACTATGTGATTCTGAACGAACAAGATGAGTATTTTGAAGAAGCTAAAAAGCTTGCATCAGGTCAAGTCATAACTTTCAATAGCCAAAAAGCTACTTTGCGAGGCGCTTTCTCAGATGGTACGAGCCTTTATGAAAATATAGGGGATACGCAAGAGCTTGTTTGCGCTATTAAAGATTTAAAAATAGTAGGTGCACATAATATCGAAAATGCATTAGCTGCTATTGCCATCTGCAAGGCATTTGGTGTTCCGGAAGAGATTATTAAAGAAGAAATTCAAAAGTTTGCTGGTGTTGAGCATCGCTTAGAATTTGTATGCACTAAAAAAGGTGTAGACTATTTCAATGACTCTAAAGCAACCAATGTTGGAGCTGCTATTCCAGGGCTTATTTCTATGCATAAACCTATTCACTTAATTGGTGGTGGAATGGATAAAAAGATTTCCTTTACAGAATGGGTGAAATTATTTGCTGGAAGAGTTAAGAAGCTTTATGTTATTGGTGAATGTAAGGATCAAATTATAGCAGAATGTAAAATGCAGCATTTTGATGCTGTGGAAGCTTTTGAGACTTTTGAAGCAGCTATAAAAGCAGCTTATCAAAATGCACAGTCTAATGAATGTGTATTATTGTCGCCAGCTTGTGCAAGTTGGGATATGTTTGAAAGTTATGAACAAAGAGGTCAGATTTTTAAAGAAATCGTGAATCATTTGGAAGGGTGATGTAAATGGCAACATCAAAAACACTTACTAAAAAGAAAAAAGTTACGTTAAAACACGCCCCAGATTTTTTACTCATCACAATGATTATTTTAATTGTTGGATTTGGAGTTGTAATGGTTTATAGTGCTAGTCACTATCATGGTATGACTAACTTTGGAGACCCTTTTAGATTTGCAAAACGTCAGTTATTAGTTGGTATTGCAGGTATTGGCGTGATGTTTTGTGTAACCTACTTTTTTAATTACCGTATTTTGGCTAATATTAAGATAGCAGGACTTTTGTATGGTATATCGATTTTACTTGCACTAAGTTTATTTGTATTTGGTAAAAATGTTAATGGAGCTACAAGATGGATTGAAATTGGACCTATTCAATTTCAACCTTCAGAAGTAGTTAAAATAGGTGTTATTATCATGCTTTCTTCGTATATTTTAAAGTATAGGAAGAAGCTTGATAAAATACGCTATTTACTTATCGGTGGACTCATTGTATTAGTACCTACTGTTATTATTGCTGTAGAGAACCTTAGTTCTGCTATTGTTGTAGCTTTTGTAGGTTTACTTATTTTATTTGTGTCTACACCGAAGATATGGTACTACATATTAGGGATAGTTGTAGGTGGAGCAGCTATCATGTGGATTTATTATATTGCAGTAAATAACATAGAACTTGGAGGCTTTTTAGGAGAAATCTTTAAGCCCTATAGATTAGACCGTATTCGTATTTGGCAAGATCCCTGGATTGATCCTGTAGGTGGAGGTTATCAGCCTATTCAGTCGCTCTATGCTATAGGTTCAGGAGGACTATTCGGAACAGGTTTAGGATTAGGTGTACAGAAACTAGGATTTTTACCAGAACCTCACAATGATATTATTTTTGCTGTTATTTGTGAAGAATTAGGACTTGTAGGAGCAGCCTTATTACTATTAGCTTATGCCGTGCTTGTTTTAAGAGGATTCTCCATTGCAGCGCATGCAGATGATTTCTTTGGAGCTTTAGTAGCTACGGGGATATCGGGAATGATTGCCGTACAAGTGCTCATTAATGTAGCTGTTAATACCAATAGTATTCCAACTACAGGGATGCAGCTTCCTATGGTAAGTTATGGGGGAACGGCACTGCTAATCTTATTAGGTTCTTTAGGAATATTAGTTAATATATCGCGAACAGCCACTATAGGAAAACCAAAGGAGTAATACAGATAGGACATTTATAAGAGAACTTATAAATGTCCTATTTAATATGCAGCGTTAATGAAAGGAGCAAGATACATGAGAGGAAATGAGAAAATAGTACTCAAAAAGGGATTATATGTTTTAGCTATTATAGGTCTTATATTTGTGATACTTTTATTTTTACCTATTTGGCGTATTGAGCAGATTGATGTAACAGGTACCCATTACTATACAGAAGAGGAAATTTTAAAAGAGGGGGGCATAGTACTGAATATGCACCCTCTAAGTCTTAATAAAAAAATAGCTACTAGCCACATTACAGAACTTCCATTTGTAGAAGAAGTACAAATAAATTATGAGTTTCCCAATCGTTTGACTGTAAACGTAGTAGAAAATCAGCTATTAGGATACATACAGTTTCATGATAGTTTTCTATGCATTGACCAAAAAGGAGAAGTGCTTGAGCAAAGTAAAAGTAAAAGGTTTGAATTACCTTTATTAGAAGGTATGCAATTTGAATATTTCTCAATTGGCGAAAAAATAGGAATAGGGAATGAGGAAAAAATAGATACAGTAAAAGAAATGGTCACTATCTTGTCAAAATATGATTTTTTAGAGGAAATAGATGTTATAGACGTCTCAAATCTAGAAGAAATCCACTTGTATGTTGGTAAGTTAAATGTTATAATTGGTAATATCAGAAATTTTGACGAAAAAGTAAAATGGTTAATACAGGTAAATAATAATTATTCCATGGGAATATTAGATTTATCGTACATTCAAGACGGACAAGCTGTTTTAACGCCGCTAGATTAGTAATAGATTGTTTGATTAAGAGTGTTTTATATTATACCTTAAATATAGTCATATGCGAATGAATAAAGGGGGAGTAGTCTTGCTCGAATTTTGTATGGAACATGAATGCCAAGGAGCTCAAATTAAAGTAATAGGTGTTGGTGGCGGTGGTAACAACGCCGTAGATAGAATGATTGAAAAAGGCTTAGCAAGTGTCGATTTTATTACAATTAATACAGATCATCAAGCATTATCTCGTTCTCAAGCACCAACAAAAATACAAATTGGTGAAAAAATGACAAGAGGACTTGGTGCAGGTGCAAATCCTGAAATCGGAACAAAATCTGCTGAAGAAAGCCGTGAAGAAATTGTACAAGCTATTAAAGGTACAGATATGTTATTTATCACAGCTGGAATGGGCGGTGGTACTGGAACAGGTGCTGCACCAGTTATTGCAAGTATTGCAAAAGAACAAGGCATTTTAACAGTAGGTGTTGTAACAAAACCTTTTGGTTTTGAAGGAAGAAAACGTATGTTAAATGCTGAAAAAGGTATTGAAGAACTTAAAAAATCAGTAGATACACTTGTTATTATTCCAAATGATAAGATTTTACAAGTTATTGATAAGAAAACAACAATGCTTGAAGCTTTCAGTAAAGCAGATGATGTACTTCAACAAGGTGTACAAGGTATTGCAGACCTTATTTCTAATCCAGGGGTTATTAACCTAGACTTTGCAGATGTACGTACTATTATGAACAACAAAGGTGTTGCACATATGGGTATTGGACGTGCATCAGGTGAAAATCGTGCAGAAGAAGCAATCAAACAAGCAATCAGTAGCCCACTTCTTGATACAACCATTGATGGTGCAAGATGTGTTCTGATTAACATGGCTGGTGGTGAGTCATTAGGGCTTATGGAAGCTAATATGGGTGCTAATCTTATTTGTGAATGTGTTGACCCAGATGCAGAAATCATTTTCGGTACTTCTATTAATGAAGAACTTGGAGATGAAATTGTTATTACAGTTATTGCAACGGATTTCCACAACAAAGAGATTATTCCTCAACGTTTTGAACAGCCTAAACAAGTGGCAGCAGAAACGGCTCCTCAAACAATGAAACATGAAGAAGTTTCAATAAAAAAGGAAGAAGTACATAAAGCATCTGAGGTACAAGTAGAAATTCCACATTTTTTAAGACGTTCTAGATAACATAAAAAAAGATACGATAATTGTCGTATCTTTTTTTTTATATTTTCTTCAGTTTTACAAAATTTGTATGGAAGATGCTATAAAATATTTTTGTAGCCAAGAGGGGGGAGGTATGGTGCAAGTCCTATATATAGATGTTTTATTTATACTCAATTTGATTATGGATTTTTATATTTTTGTCATTGCTGCTATTATATTTAATCATTCTATAAAAAAAAGTAATCTTATCATAGGTAGCATCTTAGCCGCAGGAATGTATTGCCTAGGGTTTATTGTGCCAGTATTACGTGATCTACCTCTTTATTTATATTATTTTTTCATACCTGTTATGCCTATCCTTATGATTTTTAAACCGAATACCTTAAAAATGTTTATAAAAGTATTTCTGATTAGCCATTTTGCAGCATTTTTAATAGGAGGAGCTGTATTTAACAGTTACTATATATGTTTGGCGCTAGGGATAGTTCATTCACTTTCTATGATAATCCCTATTTTAATAGGAGGGATGATCTGTTTAATTATTTATTTAAGTTCTAATTTTATAAGAAAGCGTTTTATCCTGCCTCATTTTGAATATGACCTGAGTTTATGTAAGAATGGACAACATATTCAGCTTAAAGGCTTTTTAGATTCGGGTAATTGTCTTTACACGCTTTCTTCTCATAAACCAGTAAGTGTAGTACCTTATGAGGACATGAAACCCTTATTGTCAGAAGGCGAAAAAGGTGTTATGAGTGAGTGTTTTAAATATGGTATACAAGAATCATTAAATAAAGTACATCAGGAAATGGCCAAAATTTATCTTATTCCTTATGAAAGTATAGGGTGTAAGGAAGGTATTCTACTTGGTATAGTCGTAGATCATATGACCATAAGCAAGGGGGCCTATTGCCAAGTTTTTGATAAATGTGTAATAGGTGTTGTACAAAATCAAGTTTTTAATAGACAAAATTATAGTGCACTTATTCATCCAGATTATTTGTTAAGACCATAAGGAGGATGCAAAATGAAGTTAAGAGGCTATGTAGCATATTGTATTGCGTGGATTAAGAAAATGGCAGGGCGTTATTTATTAAGATATAAACAACCTGTTCACTATATTGGTGGAAGTGAAGTGCTACCACCACCACTTACAAAACAAGAAGAGGAGTCTTTGGTAAATTGTATTAGTAAATATAAAGATGATAGACAAACTTTAGAGCGTGTCAAAAATGTTCTTATAGAACGTAACTTAAGGCTTGTAGTATATATTGCGCGTAAATTTGAAAATACAGGGATAGGTATGGAAGATTTGATTTCTATTGGTACGATTGGTTTGATTAAAGCCATCAATACTTTTAATCCAGAAAAGAAAATTAAGCTTGCAACTTATGCATCAAGATGTATTGAAAATGAAATTTTAATGTATTTAAGACGTACGAATAAGCTTAAAATTGAAATTTCTATAGATGAACCACTCAATGTAGACTGGGATGGTAATGAACTACTCCTTTCAGATATTTTAGGAACAGAATCGGATATTATTTATCGTAATATTGAAGATGAAGTGGATAAGGCTTTACTTAAGCAGGCACTTGAAAAGTTATCTGAAAGAGAACGTGAAATTGTAGAATTAAGATTTGGGTTTAATACACAAGGTAAAGAAAAAACACAAAAAGAAGTAGCAGATTTATTAGGGATTTCTCAATCTTATATTTCTAGATTAGAAAAGAAGATTATATTGAGACTAAAAAAGGAAATTACTAGAATGAGTTAAGGCTATGCATAAAATAACTAGGGATGGAAATGCTTATTTATATGCTTATGTAATACTTAATGGTATGACTAGGAGGAATCTGCATGGCAATAAATAAAGTAGAAATTTGTGGGGTAAACACTGCAAAACTCCCCATTCTTTCAAATGAAAAAAAGGAAATCTTATTTAAGCTAATAGAACAGGGAGATTTACATGCTAGGGAAGAATATATATATGGTAATTTAAGACTTGTTCTCAGTGTTATTCAAAGGTTCAATAATAGAGGGGAGCATGTAGATGACCTGTTCCAAGTAGGTTGTATAGGACTTATTAAGGCTATTGATAATTTTGATGTCACCCAGAATGTCAAATTTTCCACTTACGCAGTCCCTATGATTATTGGAGAAATTAGACGTTACTTAAGAGACAATAATTCTATACGTGTAAGTAGATCTTTAAGAGATACTGCGTATGAAGCCTTACAAGCCAAGGAAAAGCTTACAAGACAAAATGCGAAGGAGCCTAATATACAGGAGATTGCAGCAGAGCTTGGCTTGCCTAAAGAAGATGTTGTTTTTGCATTAGATGCTATTCAAGACCCTATCTCTTTATTTGAACCTGTTTATCATGATGAAAGTGATGCGCTTTATATTATGGATCAAGTAAGTGATGAGAAGAGTCAAGATGATATATGGTTAGAAAATATTTCGCTTAAAGAAGCAATGAAGAGGCTAAATAGTAGAGAAAAACATATTTTAACATTACGATTTTTTGCAGGTAAAACACAAATGGAAGTAGCTGATGAGATTGGGATTTCTCAAGCTCAAGTTTCCAGATTAGAAAAGACTGCACTTAAGCATATGAAAAAATATATTTAGTTTTTATATAAAATAAGGGGGATTAGCGAGTGCGTATAGGTGATATGAAACACAAAGAAATTATTAATACATTAGATGGAGCAAGACTTGGCTATATCTGTGATGTAGAAATTGATTGGACAACAGGACAAGTCAAAAAATTAGTTGTACCTGGTCCAGGAAAGGTAATGGGGCTCTTTGGAAGAGAAACAGAGTACCTTATTCCCTGGGAGAACATAAAAAAAATAGGAGAAGATATTATTTTAGTAGAATTAAAAGATGGTATGTCTATGAAGGTAGATGAATATTGACTTCCAGTATATACATATGTTATGTTAAAGTATAATACATGTGTAGGAGGATAACAAATGAAGTGTCCTTTTTGTGGATATGCCATGTCTAAAGTATTGAACTCTAGGCCAACAGAGGACAATAAGTCCATTAGAAGACGTAGACAATGTGAAAAATGTGAACGTAGGTTTACAACTTATGAAAAGATAGAGTGTATGCCTATTATGGTAATTAAAACCAATCAGATACGCGAACCTTTTGACAGAGATAAGCTCTTAAAAGGTATTTTACGTTCATGTAATAAACGTCCTATTCATTTAGAGCAGTTAGAGGCTATTGTAGGAGAAATTGAAAATCAAATTTATGCCTATGAACGTAAAGAAATTACATCTGCTGAAATTGGTGAGATTGCTATGGCTTACTTAAAACAACTTGATGAAGTGGCTTATATCCGTTTTGCGTCTGTGTATAAGAAATTTAATGATATTGATGAATTTATTGTAGAATTAGAGAATATTAAAAAACGTAAAAAATAGTCCTTATTAAAAGGACTATTTTTATGCCCAAAATTTACGATCAAGTAAACGATAGCTTAGAGCTTCACTCATACATTCTTCATCGATTATATCCTTATCATCTAAGTCTGCAATAGTACGTGCAAGTTTTAGAATGCTTGTATAACTTCTAGCACTCGAACCTATTGTATTAAACCAATGATCAAGTAAATCTTCTGCGTCATGGGTAAGTGTACAATAAGTCTTTAGGAATTTAGTAGGTATTTCACTATTGGTATTTAGGCCTATGGAGTGGAAACGAGAAGCTTGAATTTGTCTAGCTGTTTGGACTTTATCTTTCATTTCCTGCGTGGATAGACAAGTACCTTTATGAAGATGATGGAAGGATACAGGTTGCATTTCTAATTGTAAATCTAGTCGATCAAGAAGGGGACCAGAAAGTTTATTTAAATAGCGTCTTATACTAGGAAGGTCACAGTGACATTTATGAGTATCAGGATAATAACCACAGGGGCAAGGATTAGTAGCTGCAATGAATAGAAATCGTGCTGGAAATGTAACCTGATTATTAAGCCTAGAAATAGTAATTTGCCCTTCTTCTAATGGTTGCCTCATAGTTTCTAAAACTTGACGATTAAATTCTAGTAGTTCATCTAAGAAGAGCACACCTTGATGTGCCAAGCTGATTTCACCGGGCTTAGGATGTATGCCTCCACCTGTTAATCCTTGTATAGTAGTTGTATGATGAGGTGCTCTAAAAGGTCTGTATTTGATAGGAAGTGATATAGAGATTTGTTTTGCTAGACTATAAATTTTGGTAAGTTCAACTTGGGCCTCGATAGAGAGGGAAGGTAAAATACCAGGAAGGCGTTTGGCAACCATAGTTTTACCACAGCCTGGAGGACCAATAAGTAAGGTATGGTGATGCCCAGCAGCAGCAATCATAAGTCCACGTTTAATATGTTCTTGCCCTTTTACATCTTCAAAATCAGGATAGTTTATAGCAGAAGGCATTTCTTGAATTTCAGGTTGGAGAGGAAGCTCATCATCAATAAGGTAATGTATAACTTCAGTTAGTGTATGAAAGTAGAAAAGAGCCTGGTGAGGTGCTTTAGATAGTTCTAGAGCATTAGTATCTGGAAGAATATATGAAACACTTGAAGTAGGTGGACTGTAGACAATGGGCAGTATACCATTTACATGCCGCAATGTGCCGTCTAGAGCCAATTCCCCTAGAAAAATTTTATTCTCGAAAGCATCTGAGGGAATAATTCCCATGCAGCCTAGTAAACCTAAAGCAATAGGAAGGTCATAAAGACTTCCTTCCTTTTTAATATCTGCAGGGGCCAGATTAACAGTGATACGTTTTACTGGAAAAGCAAATCCACTATTTTTTATAGCACTTTTAACACGTTCTTTAGATTCGCGTACACTACTATCAGGTAGACCTACTATTTCTAATTAATAATACATAGTCCTTATTTGATTTATAGGTTATTAAAGATAAGTAATCATAAATTTAATTGTGTTAAAGTACTTTATAAACAATAATATAAATAAAATATTTTTATTGCATTAGGTTAATTTATATTATAAAATAGTACAAGGATGTAATAGGATGTGTAAGTGAGGAATTAAAATGCGATATATAGGTAGTAAAAACAATTTACTAGAGAATATAAAACAAGTTATAGAAGAAAATATAAATGAATGTGTTACTGTATTTATGGATATTTTTTCTGGTACGGGGATAGTAGGTGAATATTTTAAGAAAGAGTATAGGATACTTTCTAATGACATGTTATATTTTTCGTATATTTTACAGCAAGCTAAACTTGAAAATAACTGTATTCCACAATTTGAAGGATTAAAAAATATAGGTATAGAAGACCCTCTGAATTATCTTGAAAATGAAGTATTTGAAATAACAGATGAATTTTTCATTACTAGGAATTATGCACCATATAAGCAGTGTGAAAGAATGTATTTTACAGTAGAAAATGCAGCCAGAATAGATTTTATAAGAATAACGTTAAATAAATGGAAAGAACAGGAATTAATAGATAATAAAGAATTTGCTTATTTATTAGCCTCACTTATAGAGGCTGTACCTTTTATATCTAATATATCAGGTACATATGGCGCATATTTAAAAAGCTGGGATAAAAGAGCATTAGGACAATTAAAATTAAGACCTGTAGATATAA
>JAHLFD010000281.1:0-5362 GCA_018883975.1 Candidatus Niameybacter stercoravium | reverse complement strand
GGCTGCACGGTCTTGGCGTTTGTGAGGTACTTTCTCAGCAAAGACAAAGCTACTACAGTCTTTAGCAAGCATATTAAAGTCCATATTTTTAGCATCTTCTTCCGTCATATGGTAATCTTCATAAGTTGCTTCATTAATAGAGCTTTTAAGATTGTAAAGAGAAGTAAGATGCATCAGTTCACGTTTATAAGCACTTAAACTACGGAATTTCTCTTCTAGAGTCTTACGGTAGTCTACCAAATTCTGCGCATAAGTTTCTTTAAATTCACTTTCGCCATCTAAAAGACTAGGAAGTGTTGTAAAGAGTGTTTTTAAGTCAGATAAAATGCCTGATACATCTTCATCAAAGTATTGAAAAGAAGAAGCACAAGGATTTTTAAGTACATTTAAATAATCATCTATCATACAAATATATGAATAGGAAACAGCTGCAAATATAGATTTTTGATTGTTGTCCATAAAAATCTCCTTTCAAAGTCATACTCTATTAAGAATATACAATTTCTATATAACATGCAAGCCTAATTCTAAGCTATTTGTAAAAATATGGTTTATTTTCTTGAAATTATTACCATAGTAAATTAAAATAATATAAAGGAGGTAGAAAAATGGAACAATTCAATCTAATCAATCGGGATGAGAGACAAGCTCTCTTAAATGGCGAATCTAAAAATCCTCATCAATTACTTGGTTTACATGAATATACAATAGATGAAAAAATGAAACTAACAGTATGTATTTATAGACCAGATGCTAAAAGTATAAGTATTGCACCAGTAGGGGACAAGCAAAAAAAATATAAATTAATGCCAGTTGGTGAAGGATTATTTTTTTGTGTACTGCAACGTAGAAAACATAGATTCATTTATAGAGTATTTTGTGAAGATGGACAAGGAAATAAATGGGATTACATTGACCCATACCAATTTGAAAGCTTTTTATCAGGGGAAGACTTAAGACTTTTTGAAGTAGGGGAGCATTATACACTCTATGAAAAGCTAGGGGCACATTTTACTACATTAGGAGGGGTAAAAGGCGTTTCTTTTGCAGTGTGGGCGCCTAATGCCAAACGTGTGAGTGTAGTAGGAGACTTTAATCTATGGGATGGTAGAAGACATAGTATGAGATGCCTAGGGACAAACGGTATTTGGGAAATCTTTATACCAGAGATTGAAGTAGATAGCTGCTATAAATATGAAATTAAAACACAAGGTGACACGCTCCTTTATAAAGCAGATCCCTATGCTACAAGAAGTGAGCTAAGACCTCATACAGCCTCTAGGGTTTATACGGAAGACAGTTATAAATGGCATGATAAAAAGTGGCTAGAAAGTAGAATGAAAAAAGAATGGCATAGGTCACCTATGTCTATTTATGAGTTACATATAGGTTCATGGAAAATGCATGCTGATGGAAGCTTTTATACTTATAGAGAGCTTGCAGATGAGTTAGCTGATTATATTAAGGAAATGGGCTATACCCATATAGAACTATTAGGCGTTTTGGAGCATCCTTTTGATGGATCATGGGGTTATCAGGTGACAGGTTACTTTGCACCGACGAGTAGATATGGTACACCTGATGATTTTAAATACCTTGTAGATAAAATGCATCGTAATAAAATAGGTGTTATTTTAGACTGGGTACCTGCACATTTTCCTAAGGATGCATTTGGACTTGAAAAATTTGATGGGACGGCACTCTATGAACACTTTCTACCTGAACAAGCTAATCACCCACAGTGGGGCACGTTAATTTTTAATTATGGAAGAAAAGAAGTATGTTTATTCCTTATCAATAGTGCACTTTCATGGTTTAGTCAATATCATATTGATGGACTCAGGGTAGATGCTGTAGCTTCTATGCTTTATTTAGATTTTGGAAGAGAAGGTGGAAATTATGTTCCAAACCGTAATGGGGGCAGGGAGAACCTAGAAGCCATTGAGTTTTTAAAGCAGCTGAATACAGTAGTCTATGAAAAGTTCCAAGGTATTATGATGATTGCGGAAGAGTCTACAGATTGGGCTGGTGTCACACATCCTGTAGATCAGGGAGGACTTGGATTCGGATTTAAATGGAATATGGGATGGATGAATGATTACCTTAAATACATGGAGACAGACCCTCTTTTTAGAAAGTATGAGCATAATAAAATTACATTTAGTTTAATGTATGCTTTTAGTGAAAATTTTATCTTACCTTTATCTCATGATGAAGTTGTACATGGCAAGAGTCCGATGATTTATAAAATGCCAGGCGATGAGTGGAAAAAGTTTGCCAATTTACGTGTATGCTATGGTTATATGTTTACACATCCAGGTAAGAAAATGCTCTTTATGGGAAATGATTTTGCCCAAACTAATGAATGGACAGAAAAAGAAGAACTTAAATGGGGGCTTTTACAGTATGAACCACATAGACGAATACAACGTTTTGTAAAAGACTTAAATGCCTTCTATAAAGAACAAAAGAGCCTATGGCAGTTAGATGATACCTATGATGGGTTTGAGTGGATTGACTGCGATAATAGAGACCAAAGTATAGTCGCTTTTATACGTAAAGGGAAAAAAGAAGAAGATCATTTAGTGGTTGTAGTCAACTTTACACCTGAAGTAAGGCATGATTATAGGATTGGCGTGCCAGAAATAGGTACTTATAAAGAAATACTAAATAGTGACCATCCTATTTATGGAGGAAGTGGCGTTTTAAATACTCATGTAGTAGCAGTAGATGCACCATGGCACAATCAAAGCCAGCATATTGCAATAGAAATCCCACCTCTTGCAATCACTGTATTAAAAAAAGAAATATAGCTTATTTTGCATCTAGATACCCAGAATCTCCTTATTATTATAATTTAAGACCAGATCTAGGTTTACAAATGTATCGCTATGAAGATTATACAAAACAGCACTGCGCTATAAAGCCTATTGTAAAAGAGGTACGTATGTATGAAAATAATTTTGTGAGCTGTAATGGAGAGAACCAATTTATTATACCTAGAAGTGTACAGCCATTTAAGTCAGCAGGCAACTTATATAGAGATGGTATGGTGCTAAGGACTATGTATTTTTATAGCAGTGGGAGTTGTCTGCATACGTAAAAAGTGTAGGAAGGTAGCCTCTCTATAAAGGTTCTTAAGAATACTCATTTATTTGTTTAATTATTAGAAAGTATGTAAATAATTAAATAAAGGAGTGAGTCGATGCAAGGATTACGGATACAGCATGATCCAGCTTATCATCAACTAACCATTACGCATATAGGTACAGAAGAAGTATTACAAACTTTATATGATACAGAATTAGGACAATTTTATCACTGGCTTAGGTTTTATAATGAACCACTTGATTATATAGAAGTGCCTTTTAATGAAGCTTATATAGAAATTATCTATGTTTTAAAACCAAAGGCGCTGATTGTTATTAATAAAGAAACTGTTTATCAGTTTCTGACTAGATTGTTTGGTAAGGATGCTTTATATTGTATGGAAGAAGTAGCAGCAACGTTTGAGCAAGGTAGTGATTTAGGATTAAGCTATGATATAAATGATTTCCTTGCAAAATTTTATAATTCATCTACAAGAGGAGAGGCACTTCAAGTCTATAATAGGTGGCAGGAACTTATTCCACTTAATAATGAAAGCCTTTATAAAGTATTAGAAATTATGGAATATTATCTAGATGAGATTTTAAACTATTTTGATTTAACAGCAAAAAAACGAGAGAAAGTTATGGGATAACTTTCTCTCGTTTTTTTATGCACTTATTTTTACTGTTCTAAAAAAGCATGAGCTGCTTTTAAATGGTCTAGGACAGCCTTTTTACTTGGCCCACCTTTAACACGTCTTTCATTAACGCAAGTTGTAAGGCTGATAGCCTCATAAATATCTTCTTCAAAAATTGGATGAATAGCCTTTTAGGATTCTAAAGAAAGATTTTCAAGGTCGGTACTATGCGTAACACAATGAAGTACAAGTTTACCAATAACTTCATGGGCATCACGGAAAGCCAGTCCTTTCTTCACAAGATAATCGGCTGCATCAGTAGCATTGGTAAAGCCACCCGAAGCTGCCTTATACATAGCTTCCTTACATACAGTCATAGTTTGAAGCATAGCTGTAAAGATAGGGAGACACATTTTAATAGTATCTATAGCATCAAAAGTGCGTTCTTTATCTTCTTGCATATCTTTGTTATAAGCAAGAGGCAGAGATTTCATAGTGGATAAAAGACCCATTAAATCGCCATACACACGGCCACATTTGCCGCGTACAAGCTCGGCGATGTCAGGGTTTTTCTTCTGAGGCATAATAGAGCTACCTGTACTGTAAGCATCATCAAGTTCAATAAAGTGGAATTCATGGCTACTCCAAAGGATAATTTCTTCACTGAAGCGGCTTAAGTGCATCATCATAGTACTTAAATTAGATAAGAGGTCTATACAGAAGTCTCGGTCTGATACACCATCTATACTATTAGCACAGACTTCTTTAAAGCCAAGTGCATCTGCAACAGCTTGGCGGTCTAAAGGGTAAGTGGTAGTAGCCAGTGCACCGCTTCCAAGAGGCAGGCTGCTTGTCATCTCATAAGTAAACTCTAATTTTCTATAATCACGCTTAAACATTTCAAAGTAAGCCATTAAATGATGGGCAAAAGTAATAGGCTGTGCACGCTGAAGATGTGTATAGCCTGGCATAATGGTTTCAGTATGCTCATTGGCTACATCTGTAATAACGCTCATAAGGTGATGAAGCATATCTTTAATAGCTAAAATTTCTTCCATGACATAAAGGCGCATATCAAGAGCTACTTGATCATTACGGCTTCTACCTGTATGCATTTTCTTGGCTACATCACCAATACGATGAATAAGAAGTGTTTCAATATTCATATGAATATCTTCGGCCTTAACATTAAACTCTACATAGCCCTCTTCTATATCTTGGAGGAGGCTAAGAAGACCTTCTTTGATAGTAACAGCTTCTTCCTCTTTAATAATGTTTTGTTTGCCAAGCATCATAACATGAGCGATGCTTCCTAAAATATCTTGTTTATAGAGCCTTGCATCAAAAGAGATGGAGGAGTTGAAATGATCCGTTAAAGCATCTGTTTCTTTTGCAAAGCGTCCTCCCCAAAGTTTCATAAGTCCTATCCTCCTAGTTGTCTTCTTGATGAGCGGCCTCCATAAGTGCACGCACTTTAAGTGGAAGTCCATAAAGATTAATAAAGCCTGTTGCGTCATGGTGGTCATAAAGATCACCTGTTGTGAAGCTTGCTAAGTTTTCGCTATAAAGTGAGTAAGGAGAAGAAGCACCTTGAGGAATAATGTTTCCTTTATAAAGTTTAAGTTTCACTTCACC
>JAHLFD010000280.1:0-4543 GCA_018883975.1 Candidatus Niameybacter stercoravium | reverse complement strand
GATTTGCAGCTTGGAGTAGATGAAGACGGACCTTGGCTTAATCATAAAGGAAAACGACTAGCGGGGTTAGATTTTGCCATTAACCGTTCAAGAGAGAGCATGCTTTCTAAGCAATTAGAGCTTATGGGCATAAGAGTATTTAATTCATATGAAGTGACTTATCTAGCAAATCATAAAGGGCGTACGCATCAGTTTATAAGTAGCTTAGGCATACCTTCTCTTAAGACAAGTTTTTTTTATCCAGAGTTTATGAATAGTGAAAAGGTACCCTTCGAGTATCCTTTTGTAATAAAGGCACCAGGGGGACATGGCGGAACAGAAGTGTTTATGGTGCATACAGGTTATGAGCTACAACAAATTCTTAGAGACTATGGACATAAGGAGTGGATTTTGCAAGAGGTATGTTCACATGTAGGCGAAGATGTAAGAGTATTTGTAATCGGAGGAAAGATTATAGGTGCTATAAGAAGATATTCACAAACAGATTTTAGAGCGAACTACTGTTTAGGTGGAAAAATAGAATGGTATGACTTACATGAAGAGCAGAAGAAACTTGTAGAACGTATTTTAAAGCATCTACCTTGTGATTATGTAGGTATTGACTTTATGATAGATGCTAGAGGAAAATTTATCTTTAATGAGCTCGAAGATGCTGTAGGAAGTAGAAGCTTGTATACACTGAGGAAAGTAGATACAGCAAAGCTCTATATAGAGCATGTTGTAAAGAGCTTAGAAAATAAAAATGTCTAGAGAGGCCATAGGGCTGACTCTAGACATTTTTTAATCTTCTTTAACGTGTTCATAGCCTTGATGAAAGATCTGCTGAATATGTGAATCAGCAAGAGAATAATAAACGACTTTACCTTCTTTACGCGCTTTAACAAGTTTAGCAGCCTTAAAAGTACGTAGCTGATGGGAAATAGCCGAATGGGTCATATTAAGTACTGCGGCAAGGTCGCATACACACATTTCGGATACGAAAAGTGCACTAAGTATTTTGATACGTGTAGGATCAGAAAAAACTTTAAAAAAGCTGGATAAATCGGTAGCACTATCTTCATCTAAAATACAAGGGATCACTTTCTGAACGACCTCTGTATGGATAACATTACAACTGCACATATCTATTTCTTTTCCGTTCATAAGAATCCTCCTATTCGTTATACATTCTATTATTAATAGGTTAGCCTTAAGTTAGGGGAATGTCAAGTTAACTAAAAATTTATATATATTGTAGATAAATATTGATTATAGTAAAAGTTGGTTGTACTATGAAAATAGAAGACTTGTGTCAGGTTAAGAGAAATGGGGTGAAGGTATGATTAAATTTGAAAAGGAACTTGAAAAATTCAAACCAGTATTAGAGGTTAATAGTATTGAAGATCATATAAGCAATGAAGAGATAAAAGATATTATAGATCTCATTAAGATGAATCAACAAGTTAATGAACAGGGGAATTGATTTATGCAGGTAAAATGTCCATATTGTAATCATGAAGTAGAAGCCTTAAAGCATTGTGAAATCTGTGGAAAAAAAATAGATTGGGCTATAGGTTTCTATGAAAAAAGTCAATATTATTATAATAAAGGGTATGGCCATGCAGCTCTAAGAGAACTTTCATTAGCTATTCCCGATTTAGAAAAAGCTATTTATTATAATAAATATAATATCCAGGCAAAGAATCTTTTAGGACTTATTTATTTTGAGATTGGACAGGTTTCTTTAGCGCTTAAAAGCTGGATTTTAAGTGAGGCACTTTGTAAAGAAGATAACCTTGCAAGTACATATATAGAAAAACTACAAAATCATCCTAAACAGCTTGAAAGTTATAAAGATAGTATTGTGCTGTATAATAGAGCCTTACGTTATATGCAGAAGAAAAATGATGATATGGCTATTATTCGCCTTAAAAAGGCCATCCATCTTAATCCTAATTTTCTAGAGGCACGTAACTTATTAGCACTATGCTATATATATCAGAAGCAAAATCATAAAGCATTGCCGCATATTCATTATGTCTTAAGAAAAGATGGAAGCAATGCAAAAGCATTACATTTTTTAAAAGAGATAGAAATGCCACAAGAAGAAATAGAAGAAATGTCAGACGCAATTATAGAGGCACCTCATATTAATGATTTAGATATTGTAACGGATATTAAGCCACAAAAAGTTATTAATAGAAGCGCTATATTTGGACACTATGTTTTATACTTTTTATTTGGAGCTCTATGTATGTTTGGTATACAAGTAGGCCTTATTACACCAAATAAAACTGCCCAGCTTGAACAAGAGCTTTATGATAGGACAACAGAAAATGCAAGTATTAAAGTGCAGCTTGATACCTTTATGCAGGATTATGAAACTAAAATGGGTAAGCTTACAGAGTCTAATACAAAACTTTTAGCGGAGAATGAAAGTTTGAAACAAGAATATATGAAAATAAGCCAGGAAAGCAAGCTTTGGGAAGTACGCATGCTTAGAGATAAAGGAGATGTGAAAGGTGCAGCAGAAGTACTTAATAACATTTCTGTTAGTGATTTAAAAGAAGATAAGAAAAACCTTTATGAAGAATTGAAAGCAAGTATTTATCCAAAGGCAGGGGATGCTTTTTATAATGAAGGCTATAAGCTGTATAAAGCCGAGCAGTATATTGATGCTATGATACAGTTTGAAAAAACGCTGATTTTTATACCACAAACCCAAAATGGTGGCAATGCTTTATACTATATGGGACAGATAGAAGAAAATAATCAAAATATCTCTAAAGCGTTACAATATTATCAAATTATTCTTAAGGATTATACAAAAACTCCAGCTTATAAGAAGGCTCAGGAGAGGGTAAAAGAGCTTGAAACACAAGGTTCTTGATAAAATGTTAAAAATTAGAAATTGATTGACAATATTTGTAAAATATACTATTCTATAGAAGTAAAATACTTAAGAAAAGGGGTGCTGCATTGAACATAGAGTTTTGTATGCACGACACTACACTTATTGTGAGTCTATCTGGAGAGATTGATCACCATACTTCTGTAGAGATACGTGAAACAGTAGATAGAGAGTATCAAAAAAGACGTGCAAAAAATATTTTATTTGATTTTAGCAACATTGTATTTATGGATAGTTCGGGAATAGGACTTCTAATGGGGCGCTATCGCAATGTTTCCATATGCGGAGGCCATATAGGCTTATACAATGTACCACCTAAAGTGGATCAAATTTTAAACATATCAGGAATTTATAAATTAATGAAGCTTTATGAAAGCAAAGAGCATGCTTTTAAAAGCCTTGCATAAATAGATGGTAATAGGGGGAAAGAAGATGCAAAATTCAAATGACATGCAGATAGAGTTTGCAAGCAACTCGCTTAATGAATCTTTTGCACGCGTTGCAGTAGCTGCTTTTTTATCACAGCTTGATCCTACGGTAGACGAGCTGTATGATGTGAAAATGGCAGTTTCAGAAGCTGTAACAAACAGTATTATACATGGATATGATGCAGACCCTAATCGCACCATTTGGATTAGGTGTGCCTATAGTGGCAAGCTTGTAACCATTGAAGTTAAAGATGAAGGCAAAGGAATCAAAAATATTGATGAGGCGATGCAAGCCCTTTTTACAACGTCTGAAGAGGATGAGCGCGCAGGGTTAGGATTTACAGTGATGCAGTCTATGATGGACCAAGTAGTTGTTGAGTCTGAGGTTGGCAAAGGCACTAAAGTCACCATGACAAAGACTTTCTATTAATATCCCACACATTTGGTAGAAAGGTGGGAGTTTATGGATCATACAATCAAATTAATTATGAAAGCACAGCAAGGGGACGAAGCTGCTAAAGAAGTTCTAGTAGAAGAAAATATTGGCCTTGTTTGGAGCCTTGTTAAAAGGTTTGGAGGAAGAGGCTATGAGCTAGAAGATTTATTTCAAATAGGTAGTATAGGGCTTCTTAAGAGTATTGAAAAGTTCGATTTAAGTTATAATGTTAAGTTTTCAACATATGCAGTTCCAATGATAGTGGGGGAAATAAAAAGATTTTTACGTGATGATGGCATGATTAAGGTGAGCAGGTCTCTTAAAGAAACAGCTTATAAAGCTAAAATGATGAAAGATGAACTTTGTAAGAGTTTAGATAGAGAGCCGACTATGAATGAAGTAGCAGCTGGATTAGATTTGCCACTTGAAGAAGTAATCGTTGCGTTAGAGGCGAATACAGAAATTGAATCTTTAAGTGCGGTTATCCATCAGGGGGATGGTAAACCCATTACACTTGAAGATAAGATAGACCAAGCACCTACTCAGCAAAATAATATGATTGACCATATTGTGATTGAGCAGGTTATCGAAACACTTGAACCATTAGAAAAAGAAATTATTGTGTATCGTTACTATGAAGATCGTACACAGACCGAGATAGCACAGCTTCTAGATATTTCACAAGTTCAAGTGTCACGTATAGAAAAACGTATTCTTAAAAAAATGAGAGGAATGTTAAACTCCTCGTAACTGAAAACTCAGTAGGTAAAACGATTTCTACCTATTGAG
>JAHLFD010000279.1:0-4254 GCA_018883975.1 Candidatus Niameybacter stercoravium | reverse complement strand
GTATAGACTTCTTCTCCTTTTGTTACTATGACTTCTTTTAAAGCCTTGCGATCAAATGTATATAGAGTTTTATCAATCCAGCTAAATGGTTCTACTTCAAATAATGTATTTACTGCAGCTTCTTTAATTAGATAAATACCTGAATCTTCACTGCTTCTAAAGTAAATCAAGCCATTTTGGCGACTACCAAATTCAAGCTTATACTCATCATTTAATACAATCAGTAGTTCTGGTGATGCAAGCCCATAGCTTTCTAAATCATCAGCTTCTTCCACTACTTTTTCTTTCTTAATATTTTCAAATAATGTTATATAGTCTTGGACTTGTCCATCTAATACTTTATGTGTTGTTATAAAAGGTGCTCCCATACTCCAGCTTTCACTTTCACGTGTTACTTCCATAATAAGCTGATTTTTTTTACTTAGGCTCATTTTTGTAACGCTTTCATAAGCTGGTGCTTTAAAACTAGGATCAATCATTTCATCTGTCGGTACCATAATGCTTGCAAGATTAATATCTAGCACTAAAGCAAGCTCTTCTTTTTCGTCGTTCCAAACATAAGTGGCATTTTCTTCTGGAACCTTATTTCCTATTCGGAAAGTATTTACTTCATTTAAGGTATTGTATACCGTAATAACCTTTGAATGCTCATTAATGCCATAAGCACCTATATCTTTTGGATTTTTAAGGATTTTATAAGAAGTAAGATGACTCATCTGATAAGCTACATTTTTAAGTAACCCTTGATTATAGTGCACATCTTCTCTTGCCTTATTAATCCAGTCTTCTCCTTGTTTTACAAAACTTTGAGTCGTTTTGTTATTAAAATCGATCTGCACAATTTCTTCTACTGTAAAGTCGCACAGCGCCGTCTCCACTACTTCTAATGCCTCTACTTGATTATCTATATACCATCTTGTTAGAAATAAGCCTATGAGGATAACAATAGCGCATACGCCTATGCCTATTAATGTTTTCTTCTTCACCTTATTACCTCCTTTTATCTTCGGTCCTCTTTGATGCTTCTATAACCTTTATATCATATAAAAATTTCATCTATTTTGCAAATATTTTTTTGTATATTGTTTAACCTATCATAATATTATAAACTATACCTATACTTTAATCTATGTAAGGGGGCCATCTATGCACACCTATAAGCATTATGAACAGCCTATCGACTTACGCTCAAACTTTCTTACCTACAGCTATTTTACCGTACTTGAACAATGGGCATTTTATTGTAAAAATAAACCCATAGCTCCACCATCCCGCTCACTTATACAATCTTTACAGTCTTTTATTTTTATCACTCAAAATAACACTTCTCATGTGCAAAAACTTAGTAATCTGCTCTTTACAAACTATACACCTTTCGAACCTGTATCCATTAATCAGATCTATAAGCTTGAACAAATGCGCTCACCTAGTTGTGCTCGTTATTTTATAGGATGCAAGTATAAACTCAGTTTTCCAATACTTTATAAAAACTATTCAAAACAATTTCTAAAACTTAAGAAAAATCATCATTATGAAGAAATCTCCACCCTTAATCAGTCTTTTATCCATTTACATAGAAATCTTATTTATGCCTATTTTAAAGAAGAAACCGACCTTCCTCTTCTCTTTAAGATTTCAAACACGGAAGATTTTATTACAGAAGTCAAAAATATTCTTTCACAATTAGAAGTGGCTACACATGCGTAGCCACTTTTTTAACGACATTGTCTTTTTAACATTTGCAATATAGGTTTTAGTGTCACTTCCTTATTAAAGCATTTTTCTAAAGTTTTAGTACCTATTATTTCATTTATTTCTCGTTTCACACGTGAGTCCATCTCCTCTAGCGTCATTTGTATAACACCTAGTGTCACATAAAGTGCTATACTTTCCTCTTCATCTAACATATCTTCATATTGATCAATAATTTGGGTAGTAGCCTCCTGAATGGTATACCCTTCTTCCATATACACATCCCATTCAGCCTCAATATCCTCAGCAAAACTAAAGTTTAACATTTCTCCTAAATCTGACATTCTTACCCCTCCAACCACTTTTACTGTATATGTATTATAGATATTTATTAAATATTCCTTTTTATAGTTGCATTTTAATCTAATATGTACTAAAATAAAGACATAATATTAATTATCATTTAGGAGTGATTTTATGCTTTCTACAGCAGGGTTGCTACGTGAGCGTCATTTAAAGGTTACGCCACAGAGGCTTGCGATTTTTCATATGCTTTCGCATACCAATATTCATCCAAGTGCTGAAATGATTTATAATAGTTTACGCGAGACACATCCGACTATGAGTCTTGCAACAGTTTATAAGACTTTAGATGCGCTTGTAAAAGCTGAACTTGTTCAGCAAATCAATGTAGGGGAAGATTCTTTTAGATACGATGCAAATATAACTTCACATCCGCATATTATCTGTACTTGTTGCCATCAAGTATTTGATTTAGAAGAAGATGCATTACCAAATTTAAAAGCTCTTGTTTCAGAGAAAACACATTTCAAACTTTCTCATGAACAACTTTATTTCTATGGTGTTTGTCCTGATTGCCAAGGAGCCGTACATTAGAAAATAAAATAACCTCATCCGATATAGATATAGGATGAGGTTATTTTATTTTGCTCAATTTAAGTACTTTCTTACAAATACTTCTATTCTTGCAAATGCCTCTTTAATAGCTTCTATAGAATACGCATAAGATGCCCTTACAAAGCCTTCTCCGCTTTCTCCAAAAGCTGTACCTGGCACCACTACAACACGTTGGTCCATAAGCAGCTTCTCACAGAATTCTTCGCTAGTCATCCCTGTACGTTTAATACACGGAAAGACATAAAAAGCACCTTTAGGCTCGAAACAGGATAAACCCATACTTCTAAAGCCATCTAACATAACACGTCTTCTCTGGTCATAAGCCTCCCGCATTTTTCTTACATCTTCATCTCCACCTCGCATAGCCTCAATACCTGCATACTGACTTGTAGTAGGTGCACACATAATAGCAAATTGATGTACCTTTGTCATCATACTAATAATAGGTGCAGGCCCCACTGCATATCCTAACCTCCACCCTGTCATAGAATAGGCTTTTGAAAAACCACTAAGTATCACCGTACGCTCATACATGCCTTCAATATGAGCAATGGAAACATGTTCTCCTCCATAAGTAAGCTCTGCATAGATTTCATCTGATACAACAATAATATTTTTATCTCTTAAAACCTTAGCAATAGCCTCTAAATCTTCTCTTTCCATAATGGCACCTGTAGGATTATTTGGAAAAGGTAAAATAAGAATTTTAGTTTTAGGTGTAATAGCCTTCTCAAGTTCATGGGCTGTAAGCTTAAAATCATCTTCTTCCCTAGTTGGTATAGGTACAGGTACTCCACCTGCTAATACTGCACAAGGCTTATAAGAGACAAATGAAGGCTCCGGAATAAGCACTTCCTCCCCTGGTTCAATAAGAGTACGTATAGCTAAATCTATTCCCTCACTTCCACCTACTGTTGCAAGGCACTGTTTAGTAGGTGAGTATATGAGATCAAATCTTCTTTGCATATAACGGCAAATCTCTTGTCTAAGTTCAAGAAGCCCTGCATTAGCAGAATATACTGTCTTACCTTTTTCTAAAGAATAAATGCCTTCTTCTCTCACATGCCAAGGTGTATCAAAATCAGGTTCTCCTACTCCAAGCGAAATAACATCTCCTATTTCATTAGCTACATCAAAAAATTTTCTTATACCTGAAGGAGGCATCTGCACAACCTTTTTAGCAATCATATCTTCTATTCTCATGGTGATACAATCATCCTTTCATCTTTTTTAATTTCTTCAAAGATGACACCATGGTCTTTATATTTATTTAGTACAAAATGTGTCCCTGTACTTAATACAGCATCTAATGGTGCAAGCTTTTGTCCTACAAAAAGTGCTACTTCTTTCATGGTTTTGCCTTCTATAATAACCGTTAAATCAAACCCACCTGACATGAGATAAACAGCTTTCACTTCACTGAAACGGTAAATACGTTCAGCAATTCTATCAAAGCCTTCACCTCTTTGAGGCGTTACTTTAACCTCTATAAGGGCTGTTACTACTTCCTTATGCTCTACTTTATCCCAATTAATAAGTGTTTTATAACCACATATAATTTTGTCCTTCTCCATTTCCTTAATAGAAGCTGCGACTTCCTGCTCTTCTAAGCCTAACATAAGTGCTATATCGGCTGCACTATAT
>JAHLFD010000278.1:0-8497 GCA_018883975.1 Candidatus Niameybacter stercoravium | reverse complement strand
CCCATACCGAACACGTAGGTTAAGACTAAAGCGGCTGATGGTACTTGGCTGGAGACGGCCCGGGAGAGTAAGTGGTTGCCAAATCCCATGGTCGCTTAGCTCAGCTGGGAGAGCACCTGCCTTACAAGCAGGGGGTCATAGGTTCGAGCCCTATAGCGACCATTTTTTTATGCATAAAAACCTCTAAACTTGTTTAAAAAGAAGTTTAGAGGTTTTTTGTTGTATACTTAAATTTATTATGGGAGATACTTTAACAAATTTAAGAAGTAGATTACATGCATAAAAAGTGTTATGATACAAGTTGGGTTTAAAGTAATCAATAAAATAATTAAGATTTAAATATATACCAATGAACTATATTGACAATAGAGAGGACTTCAAATTTGATGAATGAAAAAAAATTCTTACCTATTTGTAGAGAAGATATGATAGAACGCGGCTGGGATGAATGTGACTTCGTCCTTGTAACAGCGGATGCCTATGTAGACCATCACAGTTTTGGAACAGCTATTATCTCACGCGTATTAGAAGATGCAGGTTATAAGGTAGGTATTATTGCGCAGCCTAACTGGAAAACAACAGATGACTTTATGAAATTAGGTAAACCAAGACTTGCTTTCCTTGTTAATGGTGGAAATATGGACCCTATGGTTAACCATTACACTGTTTCAAAGCGTATAAGAGAGAAAGATTTATATTCACCAGGTGGGAAAATGGGGCTTAGACCAGACCGTTCTACTATCGTATATTGCAACAAAATCCGTGAAGCTTACAAAGATGTAGATATTGTAATCGGGGGTATTGAAGCAAGCTTACGCCGTTTTGCACATTATGATTACTGGAGTAACAGTGTTCGTAAATCTATTCTTGTAGACAGTGGTGCTGACCTTCTTTTATACGGAATGAGTGAGCGTAACATAGTAGAAGTGGCTAATGCTTTAAATGATGGACTTCGTGCTAAATACATTTCTTTTGTAAATGGGACATGTTATTTAGTTGATGATAAAGATTATGTATATGATTATGTAGAGATTGCTTCATTTAAAGAAGTAAGTGAAGATAAAGTAAAATATGCACAGGCCTTTAAAGTACAGTATCAAGAGCAAGATCCTGTAACAGGCAAGACAATTATTCAAAAGCATGGTAATAAATATCTTGTTCAGAATAAACCAGATATGCCTCTTTCTAGGGAAGAGTTAGATAAGGTTTATGGTCTTCCTTATATGAAAACATACCATCCAATCTATGAAAAAGATGGTGGTATTCCTGCTATTGAAGAGGTTAAGTTTAGTATTGTAAGTTCTAGAGGATGCTTTGGTAGTTGCCACTTCTGTGCTCTTACATTCCATCAAGGACGTATTGTACAAAGTAGAAGTGAAGAATCTATCCTGCAAGAGGCTGAGGAAATGACACATCTTCCAGACTTTAAAGGATATATTCATGACGTAGGTGGTCCTACAGCTAACTTTAGAGGACCAGCATGTAAGAAACAACTTAAAGCAGGTGTATGTAAGCACAAAGAATGTCTTGCACCTACAGTGTGTAAGGCTATGGATGTAGATCATAATGAGTACTTAGGTGTACTTAGAAAGATGAGAGAAATCCCTAAAGTTAAGAAAGTATTTGTTCGTTCAGGCCTTCGTTATGATTACATTATGGCTGATAAAGACGATACATTCTTCAGAGAGCTTATTGAGCACCATGTTAGTGGTCAGCTTAAAGTAGCGCCTGAGCATATTTCAGCTAAGGTACTTAAGTATATGGGTAAACCAGCGGGTAAAACTTATGATCAGTTCAGAGAGAAATTCTTTAAAATTAATGAGCAACTAGGTAAGAAGCAATATATTATTCCTTACCTTATGTCTAGTCACCCAGGTAGCACATTAGATACAGCTATTGAGCTTGCAGAATACCTTCGTGATATTCATTACCAACCAGAACAGGTGCAAGATTTCTATCCTACACCAGGAACACTTTCAACAACCATGTTCTATACAGGTCTTGACCCTATGACAATGGAAGAGGTATATATCCCTCGTACTAAAGAAGAAAAAGCAATGCAACGTGCACTTCTTCAATTTAGCAATCCAAAGAAATATGATATTGTATATGATGCTCTAATGAAAGCTGGTAGACAAGACCTCATTGGATATGGTCCAAAATGTCTGATTAGACCACGTGAAGACCGTTTCGGTAAAGGTCCTAAAGCACATGGCAATACAGGTAGAGGAAAAGACTCTAGGGGTAAAAATAACGCATCTAGAGATGCAAAAGGTGGTAAAGGTAAAAATGCCAATAGTAGAAATACAGAGCATAGAAATGCAAGTGGTAAAGGAGTAAATAGTAGAACAATTAATAGTCGTCATACAGGAACTACAAATAGTTCTACTAAAAACCGTAAAGGCTCTGTAGCAAAAGGTAGAAAGTTTAAGTAGTTTTTAATATAAATAGAGGCAGTAATTTATCAAGAATTTAAGGTGCCTGCTATCACAGTACGTTTTCCAGTAGTAATTGGTACGCATGATTATACAAGAAGATTAGTTTTCTATGTAGAGCATACTTATAATGAAACACCTTATACGGCATTAAGATATGAGGAGCCTATGTGCTTTATAACAGAAGAAGAGGCTGGAGAATTTCTAGCCTTACTAGCGGAAGCGGACTTTGTAGGGCCTATTAATTCAGCTACAAAGGGAAGTATTACTGTTAAAGAGATTATTGAAATGATTGAGGTAAAAGCTCATAAGAAAGCAAACTTAGTAGAATCAAGTTCACATATAGGACCATATAGTGATTTTGGGAATGTAACTTTAGATTGTCATAAGGCTAAGGCACTAGGGATGAGCTTTAGAGAAGTACATGAGGCATTTGATGAAGTTATAACTTATGACCTTGCACATCTATAATAATAAAAGGCTGGTATAACTCCCTTTTAAGGAGGCTATACCAGCCTTTTAAATTACTAATCAATAAATACACGTGTGCGACTTATCATATTATTATAGAGCCATTCACTATTTTCTACAGAAAGCCTAATGCAGCCAGCAGAGGCGGGTGTACCTAATTCACCCTTACCTTTAAGGAGATAGGTACCAGACTTATCAAACATAACAGAATGATAGAGATAAGTTGTGCCGATAAATCCAAAAGCATTTTTACATCTATAGCCTTTTTCTACGCCAAAATAAGGCACTTTATAAGTAAGCTCAAAGGTACCTTTAGGCGTAGGAGAATGAGACTTACCTGTAGAGCAGAGAAAATGTTTAATCAGTTTCCAATTCCCTTTACTACCTTCAAAAATATAGGTTCTTTGTCTAGCTGTATTAGTCCAAATAAGATAAGGCGTTTTGCTAGAAAGAC
This sequence comes from Candidatus Niameybacter stercoravium, assembly GCA_018883975.1. GTDB lineage: Bacteria > Bacillota > Clostridia > Lachnospirales > Cellulosilyticaceae > Zhenhengia > Zhenhengia stercoravium. The sequence goes on along the minus strand of JAHLFD010000278.1, from coordinate 5,137 downwards.
CAGATTGATTAATTGTATCTTCTGCCCATATAAGTGTACCTATATCAATAGGATCCCCTAAACTAGCCAGATAATCTGTATTTTGTGCCAGGCTATAGCGCTCAAATAAGCGTGTATTAATTTGGCCAAACATGTTTTCATTAGTGTAGTTTAGTTCATAGCCTTCTGCTTTTGTGATAATTGTTGAAAGGTATTTTTTTGAAGCATGCAATGTATTAGCAGAACGTGTAATAGTTTCAAGAGGTTTTAAATCATAATGGCTAGGTTGATAAGTGAAACCATTATCCCAGTAAAGGTCAACAACAGATAAGGTAACAGGTGTAGGAAGGTCATTAGTAATTTGATCAAGAGTGGCAGAGATATGTAGAGGTTCTTTAGGAATCATTTTATAAGAGGTACCGTTTATTTCAATATGATAAAGCTCACGTAGTGCTCCAATAGGAATGAGGACGTTATCTTGCGAATCAATACCGTGTGTTTTAAAGTTATTAATCCAAATATCATGCTCATAGAGTGAGTAGTATTGATGGACTAAAGAGACATCAGAGAGTGTAGCTTTGGTAGTAGGAGTCTCATTATAAGCAACCTTTATGATACCAGTTTGAGGATCATAATGAACATTTAAGCCTATTTCACGTAGTCTAAAGAGAGGTACATATTTACTACCTAATACATCATAAGTTTCTATATGTATATCATTAAAATCTAATGTAATATTACTTGCTTCAAGCTGGCCCAAGTAATGGGAAGAGGTAGGCTCAGTAGCTGTAATAGGAACGGCAATCAGGCAAAACAAGAATAGAATAGTCAATAATTTTTTCATTGGAACACTCCTTTTAAATTTGAGATTAAATGTATCTATAATATATATTGAGATTAAAAAACATTTATACGTAAAATAGTATTTAAATATAGCTACAAGTTAAAAGAAGTGATATACTAATATTAATTAAATAATAATTTTTATTATATAGATGGAGGATTTAGCATGAAAAAATACTTTAACGCATCTATGGCTTATCTGATTCTTGGCCTTATTGCAGGTGTATTTTATAGAGAGTTTACAAGAATGGCAGAATTCACAGGCCAAACTGTTTTAAAAGGTCTTCACACACATATTCTTGTATTAGGTTTCTTATTCTTTATCATTGTACTTTTACTTGATAAAAACTTTGGTTTCTCTAAAATGAAAGGAAGCAAAGCATGGTTTATCAGTTATAACGTGTCTATGGTTTATTTTATTGCAACAATGGTAGCAAGAGGGGTTGCTCAGGTGAGAGGGATTGAAGTGAGTGGCCTTAGCCATATAGCAGGTCTTGCACATGCTTTATTTGGAGCAGCGCTTGTATGGTTCATTATTATTGGAAATAAAATGCTTAAAGAGCAAGCAGAATAAATAGCAAAAGAATAATAAAAGAATAGCAAAAAGAGTATTGCCAAATGACAATACTCCTTTTTGATTGTGGTATTACAATTTAGAAAAACATACCTACAATAGCCGCTGTAATAAGGGTTGTCAGTGTACCGGCAAGAAGCGCCTTAAGCCCAAATCCTGATACTTCAGGGCTACGACTTGGGCAGAAAGATTTGAAACCAGCTACAGCTATACCGATGGAGCTAAAGTTTGCAAAGTTACAAAGGGCTACAGATAGAACAGCTTGAGTTCTAGGAGACAGCGTATGCAGTAATTCCCCTAGTTCTGTAAAGGCCACAAACTCATTCATAGCGATTTTAGTTCCTATAAGCGTAGCAAAAGGTGCCATTTCACCTTTTGGAATACCAAAGAGCCATGCCAAAGGTGTAAAGATAAAGCCTAGTATAGAGCTGAAAGATAAACCTACAAAGGCTAAAATATAATTAAGTAAAGCAATAAGCCCTAGAAAGGCAATGAGTACAGCAGCTACATTAAAGGCAAGCTGTAAGCCTTGAATAGCACCATCACCAATGGCCTCGAAAAGGTTAGAGGACTCAGATCCTTCAATTTCAATATTGTTTGTACGGCTTACTTCTGTTTCTGGAATAATAATTTTAGAAATAAGAAGTGTAGCAAAAGGAACAGTAGCCATAGCAATAAGGAGATATTTCATATCAATCCCCATAAGGACATAACCACCAATAACCGATACTGATACAGAGGAGAAGCCACCGGCAACAACTGCAAATAACTCACTGCGTGTTAAATCAGGCAAGAAAGGTCTTGTAAGGAGAGGTGCCTCTGTTGTACCTAAAAAAGAGTTTCCAACGGAGCAGAAAGTCTCTACTTCTGTTGTATCTAAAATCCAAGCTATCGCTTTTCCTAGATATTTTACAAGGAATGGAATAACTCTTAAGTAATAGAGAACAGAAATAAGCGCACTTGTAAAAGCAATAAGCGCTAGAACATTAAAGGCGAAGATAAAATTATTAGTAACAAGGTCCCCAAATACAAAGGCGAGCCCTTCATTACCAAAGGAGAGTACTTTTACTACGACATTGGCTACAGATTCAAGGATATACCTGCCTACAGGTACCTTAAGTACAAATAGAATGAGAAGAATCTGAACTCCAAGTGCAGCAAAAATTGTTCTAAAAGAAATTGCTTTCCTATTTTCAGAAAAAAGGTATGCAATAGCTAATAGGACTAAAATACTTATAATGCCAGAAATAATATACATACAAATCTCCCTTCTTATAGAGAATAAAATACCTATCTAAAGAAGTATTTTTACCCAAAAGGAGGAGAATTATGAAAAAAAAGACTAAACTAGTTAGTCTTTTTATTTTTGTATAGAAGTCTTTTTAATATAAGATTAAAATAGCGATAATCATGTTCATCCTTCTGAAGCATTAAGAGAAAATTAGAAAGGATAAAATTCATAACACGCTTAGGGCCTAATATACCATAGATAGTAGGGTTAAACTCACCTTTATGTCCATCAATAATCTCTTCAAGAACTTGTAAGAAGTGTGCCATATATTCTAGATCATCATCTTCAGATATATTAAGGTCAGGAAAAGATGAAAGGTCTTTTAACCACGTTTCACGTAAAGGTGCTAAGTAATCTCTCATATAAAAATAAAGTACTTCAAACTGTTTATAAAAATCAAGTTCAGGGTCAAGCGCATGATGAAAGGTTTTGAACGCTTCATTCCAGAAAGCATTCGTAATTGCATAGGTAAGATCTGCCTTACCAGGAAAATAGTTATAAATAGTACCTAAGGCTACACCGCCTTCTTTTGCCACCTTACGCATATTAATAGAATCAAGCCCTTCTTTAACTGCAAGGGCCATACCAGTAGAGACAATAGTAGCCTTAGGATTTTCAAGTGCACGAGCCACATGACCACCTCTTTTGTAAGAAACTATGTTCATATTGTAAAATATTTCCATAATTTGGTCAATGGGATTATGCTAGATTTATGAGTTTTTTCTGAAATATCTATAACCAATGAGTACAATCCAAACATAAGCTAATGTTTTAGGAATCATAAGCATACCTATAATACGAATTGTAGTGCCCCATAAAACAACTGGTACATAGAAGGCAAAAGATAAGAATACGGCAATGGCCATATAAATATAATCTTTGTCGTTATGTACTTTAGCTTCTTTATACATAATGTAAATCATAATAATCCCCATAATAGCGAAAGGAATATTACGGTAGATCCCCCAGTTGATAGGTGTATTATAGTTAAGCCAGTCATTACCTGGGAAGAAGCAGAGAATAATACGTATTAGAGCTAAAAGATAGATAGTAAGTGTTAAAAGTTTAGTTTCTTCTTTTGTTTTGTTAAAACGTACTTGCCAAATTTTATAAAGAATAACATAAAAGATAGTCATGGTAATAGAAGTAATAAATTTACCTATACCTAATGCAGCTGCGTTAGCTTCAAGTCCTGTTGTAAGTAAGCCATATGCTCTAGGAACAAGATGGAAGGAGTCTCCTGCACCTAATAGAACAGACATATAGCCGAATAATTTTACATACTTATCTTTACCTTTTAAAATCATTTGAAAGCCAAGGATAATAACAGTAGATAAGTAAACCACATCAAAAAGTGTTTCCATAATAGCTTGCATAATAAAACCTCCATTCAGTGTTGAACAATGTTCATTTGAGGGTGTAAAAGAAGGGCCCTATTAGGCGCCTTTTGAAATTAGTATACGCTTAAGAAGTGCATTAAAGAACTCATAATTATGATCGCCATTCTTTAACATCATCATAAAGTTAGAGAAAATAAAGTGAGTTAATTCATCTTCAGTAAATGTGTTAAATAATGATGGATCAAATTCATGCTTGTGAGCTTGAAATAACCTAGTGAATAAGCCTATAAAGTGTGACATATACTCATCCTCTTTTTGCTTACCTTTCTGTTTATGAATAGTAGATAAGGAAGAGAGGTCCTTTAACCAGTTTGTCTTAAACTGTTCAAGATACTTCAAAATATAGAAGTAAAGATATTCTAGTTGCTGGAAGAAATCTAAATCCTGAGTAGAGGACGTATGGAGTGAACTGAAACATTCTGCCCAAAAACTTTCTATGATGGCAATAATTAAATCCATCTTAGTTGGATAGTAGTTATAGATTGTCCCGAGGGCAATATCACATTCCTTGGCCACAGTACGCATATTAATTCCTGTTAATCCCTCATCAGAAGCGAGTTTCTTTGCTACAGATAAAATAAGTTCTGTAGGATTTTCTATTACACGTGAAATAAAATCACCTCATTCAAATGAACTATGTTCATATAGTAGAGTATTTGACATAAGTTGTCAAGAGGTCACACAATATAGAATTACTTTGTATCTCTTTTAAGATAAATTGTACAAATAGTATAGCATAATAAGAAAAAAACAAGTATGATAGAGAGAGGAAAAAAAGTATCTATATTTTATTTATATGTTGTTAAGATTTTTAAGGTATACTAAGAGTAAATCAAAACATTGTAGGGAGAAGTAAAGATGAAAAAATTTAAAAAATTCATAGCAGTAATGGCATTAGCAACAGTAGCTGTATCAGTAGTAGGATGTAGTGACACAAAAGCTGGACAAGCTGAAGACACAACTCAAACTACAGAAGGGACAGGCCAAGAAGCAGAAGTTGCAGCGCCAGATTACTCAGAATATGAAAAAGTAGTAGTAGCAGAAGTAGGT
>JAHLFD010000277.1:0-7271 GCA_018883975.1 Candidatus Niameybacter stercoravium | reverse complement strand
TAGGTCTTGACCTTAAAGATGCTACAATGGCTCAATTAGGTCGTTGTGGAAGCATTAAAATTACAAAAGAAAACACAGTAATCGTTGATGGTGCTGGGGATAAAGAAGCTATCGCTCATAGAGTAGCAGTTATTCGTCGCCAAATCGATGAAACAACTTCTGACTTCGATAGAGAAAAACTTCAAGAACGTCTTGCTAAACTTGCAGGCGGTGTAGCAGTAATCAAAGTTGGTGCTGCAACAGAAACAGAAATGAAAGAAAGAAAACTTCGTATCGAAGATGCTCTTGCAGCTACACGCGCAGCTGTTGAAGAAGGTATCATCGCAGGTGGTGGTAGCACATACATCCACGTTATTAAAGCTGTTGAACCACTTCTTGATGAAACAACAGGCGATGAAAAAACAGGTGTACGTATTATCTTAAAAGCTCTTGAATCACCACTTCGTCAAATCGTAGCAAATGCCGGTCTTGAAGCAGCTGTTATCATTGACAAAGTTAAAGCTTCAGAAGCAGGTGTTGGTTTCAACGCTCTTACAGAAGAGTATGTAAACATGATCGATGGTGGTATCATCGACCCAACTAAAGTAACAAGAAGTGCACTTCAAAATGCAACATCTGTAGCATCTACATTCCTTACAACAGAATGTATTGTAGCAGATATTAAAGATAAAGAAGCAGCTATGCCAGCAGGCGGTGGAATGCCAGGTATGGGTGGAATGGGAATGATGTAATCATTCTATAGAAAAGGAACTGGAGACAGTTCCTTTTTTTAGTGCTCGGAAAAGGCTGGGTAGGGGTACTCTTCCAGCTTCTGTTTCCAGAATGTTGAGAAGTTCTAAATTCACAAATCTCATGAACGCTTCAAACTCGCTACGCTCAGACAGTGAAGCTAAGAACCATGAGCTTGTCTTCATTAAGAGCTTCTAGGCATTCTTACAAAGGAAGCTTACAGAGTCCCCCTACCCAGCTGTTATAAGCAACTTGGAATATAAAAATAGCCTCTTGCTAGTAAGCAAGGGGCTATTGTAATTTTTAGAAGCTTACTTGGCTAAGGAGGCCAAAGAAGCCAGCTATCAGGACGATAAAGGCAAAGACAATGCGGTAAACTGCAAAGTAACGCATTGGTTTTTTCTTAAGGAAGGCAAGGAAGGAGCCGATAACAAGGAGTGCTACGATGAAGGATACCCCAAAGCCTACACCTAAAGAGGTCCATTCAAGACTTGTAAGTGGTGTGGGCATTTTGAGCATTTTAAGGATATGTATAAGTGCTTGCCCCATCATAACTGGGATAGCAAGGAAAAAAGAGTACTCTGCAGCAGCTACAGTTGATAGGCCACATGCCCAGCCGCCAATAATAGTAGAAGCGGAACGGGACATACCAGGAACCATGGAAAGGACTTGGAAGAGGCCAACAGTGAGTGCTTGTTTAGGACTTATTGTAATGTCTTCTAAAGAAGTCATCTTGCCTTTTCTAAGTTTATTCTCCGCATAGATCATCCAAAGTGCGCCAAAGAAGAGTGTGCAAGCTACGACTACAGGATTAAATAGGTGTTCTTGTATCCAGTCATCAAAGGGAAGTCCTATAGCAGCTGCTGGAATACAGGAAATTAAAATCATACCCCAGAAGTATAGACCGCACTCGTTGGCAGGGGTACTTTTACTAGGAAAGAGATGAACGATAGTAGACCAGATTTTCTTCCAGTAGAACACGACAACAGCTAGTATGGCGCCTAGTTGAATAACCATATTGAACATGTCCACAAATTCTTTGCTAGAATGTTTATAGAAGTCGATAAGGTTAGAAAAGATAATAAGGTGCCCTGTGGAGGACACCGGCAAGAATTCTGTTAGCCCTTCTATGATGCCTAGTAGCCCAGCTTTAAGCATAACAACAAGATCCAAGATATAACCTCCCAAAAGTCACATAGTATTAGATATCACAGAATTCAATCTTAATATTATGTGACGTATAAGTTGATTGGTAAGGTTGATCTATAATAACATTGTCGATAGGAGGTGTAGGTAGAACAATACTAAAGCAACTGCCTTCATTTAACTTACTATGGCAAGTAATAGTACCTCCCATAATGTGTACAAGATCCCTTACTATAGATAAGCCTATGCCGCAGCTATGTTCTTTAGAACTAGTCCCTTGATTAGAGGTAACAAAGCGGTCAAAGATATGATCTAGTTCATCAGCAGGAATACCAATACCTGTATCTAGGATATCAATTTGTATACTTTCCACTAAACCGGAGACCGTGATATAGAGTTGACCACCAGGAGGTGTATACTTAACAGCATTTGAAAGTAGATTGAATATAATACGTTCAAATGCTGCTGAGTCTGTATGGATTAAGCATTCATCTAAATCTGTATCAAAGGTATAAGAGATATTTTTTTCTTTCATATAAAAGTAGGATGCTTCACAGAGCGTTTCAACAGCATCTACAATATTAAAAATCTGAGAAGAGAACTGAAGCATATTATTATCTAGTTTAGTCAGGTCTAGAATGTTATTAATCAACTTTAAGAGTTTAAGAGAATTAGATTGCATCATACCTGTATAGTGTAGACATTCTGGAAGTGTGGTAGCATGTTCCTGCATTTGTAAGGCACTATAGATAATATTAATAGGCATTTTAATATCATGAGAAAGACTAGAAAAATAATTCATTTTTAAATTCTGTTCCGCTAAAGCTTTTTCGGCAGCTAGTTTCTGTTTTTTCTCTGTAATATTGCGCAAAATACATACAATATTTATAGATTCATGTAAATATGTAGTAGTAATCAAGTATTCTACATCATAAACCTCGTCATCTAAAGTGGTTAGGGTGGTTTCACCTTTTAAAAGCTCATTAGGGTGTTCAAGTAGGTTATTATAGGCTGCTATAGTTTCAGCATCTAGTTTTAGGTAATCAAAGAGTATGTTGCCACAAAGGCTGTGTTTATTGAAGCAGTGGAATAAATCCAGTGCAGCCTGGTTGGTATCTAGAATTTTATTATCTACACAAAGCAAGAATGGTTCAGGGAAAATACTTAGGATACGCTCATAATGAGTAGTTTTTACTTTAAAGTTGCTTTCTAATTGTGCAGCATATGTACTATAGCGATAGAGTTCCTTATAGGTATCTTCAACCATTTTTTCAGAAGCTTCATTCTTTAAATATAGTTCACCAAAAGGTCTTAAGATACAGCAATCAATTTGCCCTATAATCAATAGGTACAATGATGAAAACCTGAAAAAATAAGAAATAATATCGGGTGCTGTTAAAGGAATGAAGTAAATTAAATTGATTGATTCATAGATCATACAGCAAACACCAAAAATAATCATGATGATTTTATGCGTATCAGGAATCTTATAACGTATGGGGTACAGCATATAGAAAGTAAAAATCATTGCAATAGGTAAGAAGAGATTAGAGCATAAGTTAAATAAAAGTGCATGCAGTGTATGACTTGTAACAAAGTCTGCAAAGGTCTTGGTTGAAAGAGCTGGGAATAGGAAGATTACAATTAAGGCAAGACATCCCATAAGTATACAACTTATAAATTCTAATCGCTTAGGCTTTTTTATATAAGTAATAGTTAAAATTATGAGAAATACTCCGAAGCTTATATGATCTATATGGTAAGTGCTCATAGATACGTAATACCTATTAATAGGCATACTAAAAAGTTTAAGGGCGACAAATCTAAGAGAGAGCAAGAGATTAATAGCACCATAAAAGATAGAGATATAAGATAAGAATGGACTTTGCGTAATGTACCTAGTAGAGAAAGCATTAATCATAAGATAAATTGCTAAGCTAAAGATAATGCCTTTGGAAACAGAGAGAAAAGTACCTTCATCAATTAAATAAAGTCCTATAAAAAGACAATTGAAAATGCCAAGCAATACCAAATGTTTATATAAATGACGATGAAGGAACTTATTTTTGGCATGGATGAGATTGTTCATTATAATACCCCTTACTAAAAAATCATTTCTTTTCTATTATAATACAAAAAGTGCTAAAGTGCGACGATTATTTGAAACAGTTAACACTTTTCTGATTTGTGGCATTCATTGAAAAGAAGGTAAAAATAGGGTATAATGAAATATATAAAAATCAGTATAATAAAAGGAGAAGGAAAACATGGGTGATAGCTTTAAAGAGCAGTTAGTACCAATGACAATGAGTCAAAAAGACAAACTACAACGCACAATTATATGGACTGTAGCAATTTTAGTATCTGTTATTTTATTCTTTGCATTACCAATCTTTGCAGCACCTATTTTAGTGCTTGCAGTCATGTGGGGGGCCATGTTCTTTGCAAGTAAACTAAAAAAAGAACATGAATATGCTTTAACAAATAATATTATGGATATTGATGTCATCTATAATAAAGAAAAAAGAAAACGTATTATAGAGATCGACATTAAAGAAGCTAATGTAATCGCAAGTATTAAAGATGAAAGACGTCAAGATGAAATTAGCCGTGGACAAAAAGTCATTGATGCAAGCGATGGTAATCATACTAAAGCAACATATGCTATTATGTATCCTCATGAAGGACAGTTACTTAAAATCCTTATTACACCAAATGAAGAAATGCTTCAATTAATGTACAAGCAAGCACCAAATAAAGTTTTTAAATATAGAGGGTAGTTTATAAAATTAGAAAAAAGTGGCGAAAAATGTGGACTAGTTGTATATAGTCCATATTTTTATTGTGTAAACCTCTTATTATTATATTAAAAAACACTACTAACAATTTAAGAAAGGATATGCTATAATAAGCGATAACAAAAAGCAAATCCTATTTTTTCGTATATACTTGGCGATTGGGCCGAGAGTATCTACCCGCTTGCCGTAAATAAGTGGACTACGAGGAAATTTAAATTAGTAGTACACAGTTTATAACTGTATTGCTCTTTAATTCCTCAATACTTATTCTATTGAGGGATTTTTTTATATGATCCATTACACAACATACTAGGAGGAACTTCACATGTCAAAAATTATTAAAGACGGCATTACATTTGATGATATTTTACTCGTACCTAACTACTCAAATGTATTACCACATCAAGTATCACTTCAAACACAACTTACTAAAAAAATCACACTTAACATTCCAATGATGAGTGCTGGGATGGACACTGTAACAGAAGCACGTATGGCTGTTGCAATTGCGAGACAAGGTGGTATTGGTATTATCCACAAAAACATGTCAATTAGTGAGCAAGCAGAAGAAGTAGACAAAGTAAAACGTTCTGAAAATGGTGTTATTACAGATCCATTTTTCTTATCACCAGACCACTATGTGTATGATGCAAACGAATTAATGGCAAAATACAGAATCTCTGGAGTTCCTATTACAGAAGGTACAAAACTAGTAGGGATTATTACAAACCGTGACTTACGTTTTGAAACAAATCACAATCGTAAAATTAAAGAAGTTATGACAAGTGAAAATCTTATTACAGCTGAAGAAGGTACAGACCTTGCAAAAGCTAAAGAAATTCTTTCTAAACACCGTATCGAAAAATTACCAATCGTAGACAAAGAAGGTAACTTAAAAGGCCTTATTACAATCAAAGATATTGAAAAAGCTATCCTTTACCCACAAGCAGCAAAAGACTCTCAAGGTAGACTTTTAGTAGGGGCAGCTGTAGGTGTAACAGGAGATGTACTTGAACGTGTAGATGCACTTGTAAAATCTAAAGTAGACGTAATCACAGTTGATACAGCTCATGGTCACTCACAAGGTGTTATTAATACAGTTAAATTAATCAAATCAAAATACCCAGAACTTCAAATCATTGCTGGTAACGTAGCAACAGCAGAAGCTACAGTAGCACTTATCGAAGCTGGTGCTGATGCAGTTAAAGTAGGTATCGGACCTGGTTCAATCTGTACAACACGTGTTGTTGCAGGTGTAGGTGTACCACAAATCACAGCAGTAGAAGATTGTGCTAAAGCAGCAGCTCCATACGGCATTCCTGTAATCGCTGATGGTGGTATTAAATACTCAGGAGACCTTGTAAAAGCAATCGGTATGGGTGCTAACGTATGTATGATGGGTTCAATGCTTGCTGGTTGTGAAGAAAGTCCAGGAGCTACAGAACTTTACCAAGGAAGAAAATACAAAGTATACCGTGGTATGGGATCAATTGCAGCTATGGAAAACGGAAGCAAAGACCGTTACTTCCAAAATGATGCTAAAAAACTTGTTCCAGAAGGTGTTGAAGGTCGCGTAGCTTACAAAGGTTACTTAGCAGATACTGTATTCCAAATGATCGGTGGTCTTCGTGCTGGTATGGGTTATGCAGGCGCATCAACAATCGAAGAACTTAAAGAAAAAGCAACATTCGTACGTATCACAAGTGCTGGTCTTAAAGAAAGCCATCCACATGATATTCAAATTACAAAAGAAGCACCAAACTATAGCGTAGAATACTAATTAATAGTATATTATTATAGTACAAGATAAAGACGGCTTTTAGTTCAGACACATATTAGAGGAGGAAATACGGATGAAACATGACTTAATTATCGTACTAGATTTCGGTGGACAGTATAATCAGCTTATCGCAAGACGTGTTCGTGAAAATAACGTTTACTGCGAGGTACATCCTTATAACTTAAGCATCGAAAAAATCAAAGAAATGAATCCAAAAGGAATCATCTTCACAGGCGGACCAAACAGTGTATATGCTGATGAATCACCAATCTGTGATAAAGAAGTATTTGAACTTGGTATCCCAGTACTTGGTATCTGCTATGGTTCACAACTTATGGCTCACCTTTTAGGTGGAAGCGTAGCAACAGCTCCAGTAAGTGAATACGGTAAAACAGAAGTAGCAGTAGAAACAACTTCAAAATTATTTGATGGGGTATCACCATCTACAATTTGCTGGATGAGCCACACAGACTACATCGAAAATGCACCAGCAGACTTTAGCATTACAGCTCATACACCAGTATGTCCAGTAGCAGCTATGGAAAACGCAGCTAAAGGACTTTACGCTGTACAATTCCATCCAGAAGTTATGCATACACAAGAAGGCCAAACAATGCTTTCAAACTTCGTTCACAAAATCTGTGAATGCGAAGGCGACTGGAAAATGGATTCTTTCGTAGAAACAACTATTAAAGAAATCCGCGAAAAAGTAGGCGGCGGAAAAGTATTATGTGCTTTATCAGGTGGTGTAGACTCATCTGTAGCAGCAGTACTTCTTTCTAAAGCAATCGGAAAACAACTTACATGTGTATTCGTAG
>JAHLFD010000276.1:0-4879 GCA_018883975.1 Candidatus Niameybacter stercoravium | reverse complement strand
GTATAAAATAGAAATGATAAAAGATAACAATATGAGCTATAGGAGGATATATTAATGGCTAATGTATGTTTATGTAAAGGTATTTCAGAAGAAACTATCGTAGAAGCAATCAAAAACGGTGCAGTAACTTTTGAAGAAGTAAGTGAAAAAACTGGAGCAGGTACAGGTTTCTGCCATGGTGGAAGATGTAAAGCTACTATTGAAAAATTAATCGAAGAACATAAAGCTCAATAAGGCGTAATAAATGATAAGGAGTCCATAGAACGGCTAGTACGTTATATGGACTTTTTTTATTGGGAGTACTTTGCATAAAATCTCTAAAGATGTTAAAATGAGGAGTTTGACACCCACAACTTGCAAGGGTATTCACTAATCAACAGTATATAGAGACTCGGATTATAGGGGATGCAGGCTTGCCTGTTCTAAAGGGGATTGAAAGAATTGCCACAGGATTTAGGTCCTGTGGTTTTCTTTTTATTTACTTCTTAATTTATATTTTGTGAAATTTTAGAATAATGCTTGAACCTTTCTAAAAACACATTTAAAATATATTTAAAATAGTATAAAAAGTATTGAATTTAGGGGGATGAAAATGAACTTAGAACAAATAACTTTGTCATTAGGTAAGGCTGAGGTTGTTGTAGATAAAGCTTTTCCGCGTATCATTCTATACAAGCTAGATGGAGAAGAAGCTTTCTGGGGGCAGAAGGATTTTGCAGATGAGGTCAAGATTAATCAAAATGGCTATCATCCAGTGAAGGTAGACACTAGAGTAGATGAAACTGGACAAGCTATTCATTATACTTTACATCTAGAAAAGGAAAACCAGGAGGGGCAAAGTTTACCTTTTGTAACACTAGGGATAGAGATTGCTTTAACAACAGATGGACATTCTAAAGAAGCTAAGTATGCTCAGAATATGAAACCTACAGACCGTCATATTGTAACTTATAGGGTAACAGATATTCAGGAATTTGATGCAAATGAGCAGGTAGAAACGATAGCTTTTACTAACCAGGCGCTTATTACTTTAAGCGGTGAAAAGGCTGGTTATGGGGCAGTCAAAGCTGGAAGTGGACAAAAGGGGATTTCAGATGTATTTAAAACAACAGCTGAGATTGTAGAAGGAGAAGAAAATCAGTATGAAGTGACTTATCCTCTTCTTTATAATGAAAGGTATGCGGCAGCAATCAGCAATAATGTCATAACACCTATTGAAAGAATTGTAGTAAGAGAAGATGTAGCTAAGAAAGCATTTACTTTCGCCAATGGAACTTTTACTTATCGTTATTGCGTAGAGCCATTTGAAGGACATACAGAAACAGAACCCTTGCCTTATGCACAGATTATTATAGGCGGCGATGAAAATGGAGATGGCCTAGTGGATTGGCAAGATGCAGCAATCCTCTTTAGAGAAATTATGCCTATCCCAAGAGGGTCAGAAAATGTAAAAGACCAAGTGGTATGGATTGCTATGAACTTTACAAGCTCGACTTCTAATCCATTTTTAAGAGTCTTAGATAATAGTAAAATATTAAGCCATTACTATGATGGCTTTACACAGATGGTACTCAATAAGGGTTATCAAGTAGAAGGGCATGATGATTCACATCCTGATTATACAGAAGTAGGTATAAGACAAGGGGGAGCCCATGACCTTAATTTATTAGGTGAGGCAGGAGCTGCTTATCATGTGAAGACAGGTATCCATATTAATGCTATTGAATATATGCTAGATGCAGTCAATACAAAACTTGAGAATCTTAAAGGGGGTAAACTGGGTGAGTTAGAACATGGCTGGGCATGGCTTGATTCAGCTTACCTTGTAGACCAGATGAAAGATTTAGAGTCAGGAGAACTTGAAAGACGTCTTGAAGACTTATATCAGGTTGTACCAACCTTAAGTTTCATTTATGTAGATGTCTATTACCGATCAGATTACCACTCTTATAAATTTGCACAATTTATGAATAGGCATTGGGATGTGGCGACAGAATTTTCAGGACCATTTGAAGGGAATCAAATCTTTAATCACTGGGGCATAGACCCTTATTACCCAAGTAGTCTGGGGGCTAAGTCTACGATTTATAGATTTTTATACAATGGATTTAAAGATAGCTTTAACCCAGATCCATTATTAAAAGGGCTTCAAATGCCAGGGGTAGGCACATGGCAGAGTCAAACAAATCTCTTTGAGGGTATAGAGTTATTCTATAATCAAAATCTCCCTACTAAATATATGCAAGCTTCACCTATTATGAAATTAACAGAGAATAGGATTGACTTTGAAAATGGTAGTTATGTAGCAAGAGAAGGTGAGAAAGTAAAACTTTATAGTAAAGATAAACAGCTTATTGCCATTATGAGTGAAGAAGCAATGAGATGTAAGAGTACACTCTTTATTCCATGGAGTATGACTGAGGAAGATAAGATTTATTATTGGAATAATGAGGAGGGTGCTACTACATGGCAATTGCCTAAAAAATGGCATGAGCAGACAGAAGTTTATGTGTATGAATTAACAGCCCATGGTAGAAAGTTTATAGAAAACCTTCCTGTAACTAATCATACAGTTACTTTAGACTATAAAGCACAGACACCTTATGTAATTGAAGACCATAAAGAAGATACGAGCGGCTTACCACAAGAAACGGTATGGGGAGAAGGTAGCCTTGTGAAAGATCCAGGTTTTGATAGCTTAAACTTTGGAGAGGGTAAAGGGAATTGGATGAAGCTTTCTAAATCCGGTGCAACTGACCATATTCAAATGGTTCATGTAGCAGTAGAAGAAGGCTATGACCATAAACTCTGTATTACAGGGAAAGAAGATGCTTTAGTAGTGCAGGAGATAGAAGGTCTTGAAGCAGGTGCAACTTATACTGTATCTGCATGGGTAAGTGCAGAAAGGTTAGTAGGGCTTGGGATGGTTATAGGTGAACAGGTTCAAAATACCTTTATTCATGGAAATGATATTATAGGAACGGTCGTAGACCATAAATATAGTAAGACGGCTTATCAACGTATCCGTTTTGATATAACAGTACCAGAAGGTGAAAACAGTGGTAAGTTATTTATTCATGTTCCACAGACGGATCAGGAAACTAAGGCGTGCATAGATGATGTACGTATCTTTAGACAACCAGGTAAAACAGATAGGCATAAAGACGGTGCCATCTACTTTGAGGACTTTGAAAATGTAGATGAAGGATGGGGAATCTTTGAGTATGCTTTAAACGGAGGAGAATCCAAAGTTCACTTAGCAAGAAAAGATCCTCAAGGCAGACAAGTTAAGAGTTATGCTTTTGACGGCGAATGGTCTCTTAAAATTTCAGATAATAAAACAGGTGAGGTCGTTAGCACTTATCCTTCTCTTGTGAAATTCCAACCAGGTGTAGACTATACTGTAACTTTTGACTATACACTTTTTGCAGAAACAAAAGGTGCAACCTTACCTGCTGATGAAGCATACCCTTACACTTTTGCTGCTAAAGATAAAGAGGGCAATGTCCTTGCAGAAGAAACCCTTAAAGCAAGTACACTGGGTACAGGGGAGTACGGTGGTAATAGTAACCATGATCCAAGTGTAGAACGGGTAAGCCTTACATTTACAGCAGCATCTGAAGAAGGTACTTATATTACGATTTCTACACCAAATGGTATGCCAAATGGTGCAGGGGAAACGACTTCTACAGCTCTTAATATTCTTATGGTTGATAATGTTGCCATTTATAGTGAGGGGTATGAAGAAAGAGAAGCAGTTTTACCAGATTACCCTGTTTTTAAAGCATAGAAAAATAAGCTTCTAGTTTTAAAATAAACTTGTATTAAATTATAAAATTAAGTATAATTTAATGTGATATTCGGAGAATTTTAAATCTAGGAGGCTAGCTATGAATCAGAAACCAAATATTGTAATGATTATAACTGACGATCAAGGTCACTGGGGGATGGGGTGTAGTGGCAATAAAGATATTCTTACACCTAACCTGGATCGTTTAGCCAATGAAGGAATACGTTTTAATGAATTTTTCTGTGCGTCACCTGTATGCTCTGCAGCAAGAGGTTCTATTTTTACAGGTAAAATTCCTTCACAACATGGTATTCATGATTGGATTAGTAAAGGACATGCCAGTGAAAGCGATTTAAGTGAGAAGCTTCAAAGTGAATTTAAAAATGAGGAGAGACACTGGGCTTATAATTGGCCAAAAGACCAACTTCAAGGTGATGTAGCGCTTAATTATTTAGAAGGACAAACTTGTTTTACACAGGTTTTAAATAAACATGGCTATACATGTGGTTTAAGTGGTAAATGGCATTTAGGTAACAGTGCTATACCACAGGCAGGATTTACATATTGGAAAACACTTGCTATGGGTGGAGATAATTATTACTATCCTGTTGTACTAGAAAATGGTAAGTTTGTTATGAAGGAAAAAGTTTATGTAACAGATTATATTACAGACAATGCATTAACTTTCTTAGAGGAGCAAAAAGGTAAAGAGGAGCCGTTTTATTTAAGTATACATTATACAGCGCCTCATGCACCATGGGATAAGCATCAACACCCAGAACGTTTCTATGATTTATATGAAGATTGTCAGTTTACTTCCATTCCATTTGAACCAGCACATCCATGGGCAGGTATGAAGTATGGACAAGATGAACAAGGTAAAGAGCAGTGGAGAAGATGGATTCAAGGTTATGCAGCAGCTACTACAGCTATGGATGAAAATGTAGGAAGAATCCTAGAGAAGTTAGATCAAGATGGTTTAATGGATAATACTCTCATTATCTTTACAGGAGATAATGGTATGAGCATGGGTCACCATGGAATTTTTGGAAAAGGTAATGGAACTTTTCCTCTTAACCTCTATGATAC
>JAHLFD010000275.1:0-14408 GCA_018883975.1 Candidatus Niameybacter stercoravium | reverse complement strand
TAAGACAGATAGGTAAGTAAGACGAAAAAGACTTATAAAGGGTTAAATAAGAATAGGTAAGAACTGAAATAGGAAAAATAAACAGTCTTCTTATAGACACATAACTTCAAGATGATAAGTATAAACTATCTTTGAAAGGATGTGTTAAAGGATGAATCATAAACCTAATCAATCTCAGCAAAAAGGTGAAAGAAGAAGACGCCTACATGAACACCAAAATAACCATGGTGAAGCTAAGAAACAAACAAGTTATGAGGACTTTAATGGAAATCCAATCAAATAGGAAGTATAGGTGGAGAGAAGAAATACTCTCCATCTTTTTTTATACTCAGTTCTATGCCATAATAAGAAATAAGAATAATTTATGGAGATGTTTAGATGAGTATAGAAAGATTAACTGAGATTTTAAAAGAAAGTCAAAATATTGTTTTCTTTGGAGGTGCAGGCATTTCTACAGAAAGTGGTATCCCAGATTTTCGCTCTGAGAATGGGCTTTACAAAGCTTCAAGTGGTGTAGGCTATAAACCAGAGACTATGCTTTCACATAGTTTTTATAAAAGGCACACAGAAGACTTCTATAGGTTTTATAAAGAAAAGATGATTTATAAAGAAGCCAAACCTAATGCAGGGCATTTAGCCCTTGCAAAGCTCGAAGAGATGGGGAAATTGAAAGCTGTTATTACGCAGAATATAGATGGACTTCATCAAGAAGCAGGAAGTAAAAGAGTTTATGAGCTTCATGGCTCAGTACATCGTAATTACTGCACCAAATGTGGCGCTTATCATTCATTAGATGAAATAATGATGCAAGATGGCATTCCTTACTGCAAAGTATGTAAAGGAATTGTCAAGCCAGATGTAGTACTTTATGAAGAAGGATTAGATGATGCCACTATTAATGGAGCAGTTCGTGCCATCATAGAGTCAGATACACTGATTATAGGGGGAACCTCTTTAGTCGTACAGCCAGCAGCAAGTTTAGTCACTTACTTTAGAGGAAAGCATTTAGTTCTTATTAATAAAAGTAGTACACCTTATGATAGACAAGCAGATTTAGTTATTCATAATGCCTTTGGAGAAGTAATGGAGAAGGCCATAAGACAGCTCTAAAAATAGAGTTGTCTTTTTTGTATGTTTTTTAGAAAGTTGATTAAACTAACAAAGAACATATGGGTGAAATTGACAGCTAACATAAAGGATTATATAATAATGTGCTAGGCACTTATAGATAAAGGTGGTGAAGCACATGGGAAATGTGACGTTTAATAAAGTTTCTAAGAGATATGAAACCAATAAATCTTACGCCCTCAAAGACTTTAATCTTCAAGTTGAAGATGGTGAACTCATTGTAGTAGTAGGGCCAAGCGGTAGTGGGAAGTCTACTTTGCTTGAGCTAATCTGTGGATTTGAAACCCTAACAAGTGGTGATATTTTAATAGATGGTCAATCTATTCAAGATAGACATCCCAAAGATAGAGATGTAGCTATGGTTTTTCAAAACTATGCTTTACTCCCTCATTTAACTGTCTATGACAATATTGCCTTTGGTATGAAAATAAGAAAAGAATCTAAGAAAGTTATAGAAGAGAAAGTAACATGGGCAGCAAAACTTTTAGAGTTAGAATCCTATCTAAAGGTCAAACCTAAAAAACTTTCTGGAGGGCAAAGACAGCGTGTAGCCCTTGCAAGAGCCATGGTGAGAAAACCTAAGCTTTTCTTAATGGATGAGCCACTTTCAAATTTAGATGCTAAATTACGAGATAATATGTCCCAGGAAATTAAAAAATTGCATGAGGCCCTTCATGCAACTATGCTTTATGTGACGCATGACCAAATAGAGGCTATGACCATGGCTGACCGCATTGTGATTTTAAATCAGGGAGAGATTCAGCAGGTAGGCTCTCCAACTGAAATTTATCAAGCACCTAAGAATTTGTTTGTAGCGCAGTTTATTGGTAGACCTTCTATTAGTTTATTTACATGTAAAGGAACAAAGCGAGGCATACTTTTAGAAGAAGAGATTGAAATTATTACTAAAAAGCAAGTCCTAGAGGAAGATAGAACCTACTTGTTAGGTCTAAGAAGTGAACATATTCAAATGGTAACAGAAGGAGAGGGGCATTTAGAAGCAGTTCTTCAGAAAGTAGATTATTTGGGCGGTGAGTCACTTCTTTATTTACAATATAAAAATTGCAGTTTTACTGCTAAAGCGTATGGAGATGTAGCTTACAAAAAAGGTGACACTGTCAAGATAAGGCTAGATCTAGAGAAAGCACATTATTTTGACCAAGAAACTAAAGAAAATATTAGGAGGAATATAACATGAGAAAATGGATGGCGGTACTACCCCTTATTCCAATGATTTTTACAGGGTGTGCAAATGGGAATGGAGGTCAAGGCACTACTCCAAATGGCGGAACACCTAATGGAAATACAAGTGATATAGGAGGAACAATTACAGTTGTAACCTCTCGTACAGATGCAGAGGAACTTTTCGCAGATATAGAAGAAGAGTTTAAAGCCCTCTACCCGGCTGTAACAGATATTATTTGGGAATCTTCTTCAGATTATAATAACTATATTACAACAAGAATGAATACAACAGATTATGGTGATGTTCTTTTTATACCTTTCAGCATGTCAGGAGAGCCTGAGATGTATCCAAACTATTTTGAGCCATTAGGTACAGTAGAAGAGTTAAGTAAAGCTTATATTGATGTAACAGAAGCAGATTATAATGGTATAGCATATGGACTGCCAGCAGCTATTAACTCATTAGGTATTATTTATAATGAGGATGTATTTGAAGCAGCAGGGATTAAAACTTTTCCAACTTCAATAGAAGAGCTTTTAGTAGCTTGTCAGCAGATTAAAGACAATACAGATGCTATTCCTTTCTTTACGAACTATAATTCAGGACTTGGAACATGGGGGGGCATGCTCTCATCTTTCGGAGGAGAAAACTATAAAGAGGCTATGCTTCAAAGTGGTACAGCTTTCATGCCAGGACAACCTATAAGACAAGTCATGGATCTTTTCTATGCCCTTACAACAAATGGGTTTACTGAGCCAGACCCAGTTACTATTGACTTTGCTCAAGGTAAACAAATGCTAGCAGATGGTAAAATTGCTATGATGATGAAAGGGTCTCAAGATGAAAAAGCAATAGAGGAACTTTCAGATGTAAGTGATATTGAGATTGCACCTATGCCAGTTAAGGTAAATGGCAAAACAAGTATTGCATTTGGGTCACCGGAAGTAGTAGGAATCAATGTAAACAGTACAAATAAAGCGACTGCTAGAGCTTTCCTTGATTTCTTTATTTCAGCTGAAAGTGAATATGCTGATGATTTAGGTGGTATGTCACCAGCACTTGCTGACTTAGAGCCTGAAGAAAGAGCTATCTTTGAAAATAATAATATTGTTTTAACAGCACCACCAGTAACTGCTGAAGTAGAGACAGTTTACAGTAGCATTGCCAATGAAGTAGGTGTAGCAAGACTTACAGAGGTACTTCAACAAGTAATTAATATGGGACTTTACCCTGATCAATATGAAAGCTATGAAAACTATGTAAATAGCCTTGAAGCACGTTGGGAGAAGGCTGCAAGTGAATATGCTAAGTAGTAAAACTAAAAAAGAAAGACAGCTGATTGGCTTCTTTCTTTTTTGTCCTTTATTATTACTTTTTACTTTTGGTATTTATCCTATTTTGGCACTCATAGAATATAGCTTTACCTCATGGAATGGCCTATCACCAGTTAAGACTTATGTAGGCTTTTCTAACTATATTAAAATTCTAACAGATCCAGCTTATTTAAAAGTATTTTTTAATAGCTTGATTTATTTTGCAGCAGGGTTTATACAGATTGTGATTGCGCTCTTTTTTGCTATTTTACTCTCTACTAAAGTAAAGGGCAAAAATTTCTTTAAGGCAACTTTTGTATTTCCTTGTCTCATAAGTGGGATGGCTGTAGCTATGCTCTTTAGACTATTTTTTAGTCCGGGAGGAAGTTTTGATAGTCTCTTAGAGCTGATGGGACTTGCTGAGCATACACGCTATTGGTTAGGAGATCCTAGAGTTGTGAACTATACCCTAGGTTTTATTTCTATATGGCGTCATACAGGTAGAAGTTTCATTTTATATTTTGGGGCTGTTCAATGTGTCCCACTTGAGCATTACAAGTTAGCAGAGATAGAAGGAGCTAGTTGGTGGCAGAAAGTACGTCTTGTTATTTTACCAGGTATTCAAATTGTGCTTAAAATAAATTTTATGTTATTAACAATAGGTGCACTATCTACTTTTGAATTACCACTCATTTTAACAAATGGTTCTAATGGAACTATGACCTTCTTGCTTCAAACTATGAAGACAGCTTTTGAGAAGAAGATGTTCGGCCTTGCGGCCAGTATGGCTGTTATAGTTAGCCTTGTTATTCTAGCCATTACAGCTATTCAAAATAAAATCTATAAGGGGGGAGAAGATGATTAAAAAAGTCATGATAGGTCTATTAAAATATGGAAGCTTATTGCTGTGGAGCTTTATTATATTTTTCCCACTTATAACTTTATTCTTTGGTAGCTTTAAAACGTATGATGAGTTTGTAAATACAGCGGGAATGGTACCACCTGAGAACTTCCTGAACTTTGATAACTATATAAGAGCTTTTAATGAAGGCAAAATGCTTATGGGATTTACAAACACTTTTATTTTACTGCTCTTTGGAGTAGGTGGAAGTATTATCATTGGTTCCATGGTAGCCTACATCATTAATCGTTTTGACTTTAAGTTTAAAAAGACTATTTTATTTGCTTATCTATTAGTTTCTATTGTACCTTTGGAAATTTCACAGGTGGGCACGTTTAAGCTTATGCATAAGCTAGGGCTTTATAATACACTATTGGCACCTATAGTTATTTATATAGGAGCAGATGTGCTTATGGTTTATATCTATCTTCAGGCATTAGATAAAATTCCTAAGGAAATGGATAAGGCAGCGATTTTAGAGGGAGCATCTTACTATAAGATTTATAGTAAGGTTATTTTTCCACTTCTCAAACCTGCTACCGCTACAGTAGCCTTACTTAAAATGATTGCAATCTATAATGATTTTTATATTCCGTATCTTTATATGCCAGGAGAGAAGATGAATACAGTTTCAACGACTATCTATAGATTTGTAGGACCTAACCAAACAGATTGGCATGTTATAAGTGCAGCTATTTTAATCAGTATGATACCTATGCTAATTCTATTCTTTATGCTGCAAAAATATATTTACCAAGGTATTACAGCAGGGAGTATACGATAATGAAAGAATTTTTTAAACGTGCATACACTGTCATGGAAATCAGGACAGGTTTTGCTACAGGCCTTCCTATATTAAGCGGGGGCTTATATGGAGCTTATCTAAGTGGAAGCTTAAAATTTTGGCCCCTTGTATGGTTCTTTATAAGTGGATTTAGCTTTAATATTGTAGCTAATGTAGCGAATGAAATAAGAGGCTATCTGAAAAAGGAAGAAGATGAATCTACAATTACAGGTCATAAAGGTAGTGAAGGACTTGTAAGAGGAGATGCTACGCTTAAGGATGCTATTATTGTACTGATAGGCTTTCTAGCCTTAGGAGGAATAAGTGGGCTTATGGTAGTGCTTCTTACAAAGAGTCTGTTTATATTAGGAATGGGTCTATTAGGTGCATTAGCAGCAGTAACTTATTCATTAGGACCTAAACCCTATATTGTGTATCCTATAGGAGAAGCTATATCGGGGCTTTTGGTAGGGGGAGTAAGTAGCTTTCTGTCTACGGCTATACAAGTAGGAAGTTTAACACCAGAGATTGTACTCTATGCTTGTATTCCTATGATGATGACGGTCTTTTTAATGTCTACAAACAATACTTCAGATTATGAGAAAGATAAAGGTGCAAGAGTAACACTTCCTCATGTCATTGGATTTAGAAATTCTATTAAGATTATTATTCCAGAGGCCATTTTTATGGTATTATGCTGGGTTGTGTTATTTCTTATAAGAGGCATTACTTGGTGGATGTTTATAAGTGGTCTTATTATATTTGGTGAATTTGGATATAGACGCTGGTATAAAGACTACTACAAGATAGAGGCAGTATATCCTGCTATGGGCAAGGAGTGGGGGCCAAGACCACTTTTACTTATTTATAGTTTTCACGTGATTTTAAGTGTAGAATTTTTACTTGGACTTTTCATTCAGTAAGAGAAAGGAGTTTATAATGGAGCCAATTCATTTACATCATACAAAGAAAAACCCTCTTATTATCCCAGCTTTATTAGCAGATCAAAGAGGATTATTTGAAAAACGTGGGTTAAAAGTTTATTTAGATTTAGCAGAGGATTTTACCTTTGATGGGAATAAACCTTTTATAGAAGGTAAATCAGATGTCATGATGGGGGATTTAACTTTCTTCTTCTATATATTAGAACAAGGGAAAAAAGCTGTACTCACCTCTAATCTAACACGTACTATTCATCTTGTAGGTAGAAAAGGACTTACACCTCCTTATAAAGGAATTAAAGTAGGCGTTAACCGTAAAGGACTCTTTAGGCTATATCTTGAAAATGATTTAAAAGATATAGTGCCAGATGCGAAGATTGTATGGATGAATAACTCTTATGAGCGTATGCAGGCATTAGAAAAGGGAGAAATAGATGCTCTTGTAGCTATAGAACCTTTTGTAACAGACCTTACAGAAAAGGGGCATCATATCATATGGAGTACGAGAAATAGTGATAAAAATCTTGTTATGTGGGCCTTTGGTCAAACTTTCTATGAGGAGCATATAGAGAGTGTACAGGCTTTCCATAATGCGCTTGAAGAAGCAGGTCAGCTTTTTAATGCATTAGAGAGCAAAGAAAAAGTCAAAGTATGCCATCAAGAATTAGGTTATCCCCTTGCTTTTGCAGAGAGAATGGCAAATTTCGAATTTGAAAAGCAAGCACCTATTCGATTAGAAGACTTTAACCTCTGTATGGAATGGATGTATAGAGAGCATGAAATTACAAGGTTATATGATGGAAAAGAGCTGATTAAACAAAGCCTATGTTAAGGATTTTAAGGCTGCCTTGTAGTAGACTTATGAAGTTAATCAAACTTTATATTTTTACAACTGGAGGAGACTTAATTTGAAAAGCAAATGGTTTATGTTTTTAGTTTTATTTTTATCGGGGATTACGGTAGCACTTAGTCAATTAAAGGTACCACCTATTATGGGGCTGCTTAGTGAACAAATGAATATCTCACTTTCAGAGGCTTCTTGGCTTATGTCTATTTTTACAGTAGGTGGAATCGTACTTGCTATTCCAGGAGCAAGTATTATGAATAAATTAGGGCCTAAAAAACTTTTGCTTTGTCTGATGGCTAGCTTATGTGTAGGGAATATGCTTGGAGGCATGACAAAGGTATATAGTGTACTTTTATTAAGCCGTATGATAGAAGGTATAGCCTTTGCCATGATTATTCTTGTAGCACTTGTTATGATTAATACATGGTTTGGCGAAAAGGCAGGTTCAGCAATTGGAATCTTTAATACTTTTGCAGCGGTGGGCTCTTTTATCACAATGAATGCCTGCTTACCCATTGCGAATACTTTGGGTTTACAAAGTCTATGGTTCATAGTAGGAGGACTTGCTGCACTTTGTTTTATGCTCGTTTTGGTTTTTATCAAAATGCCAGAAGATATGCAAAGTGAAAGGCAAGAGAAAGGCTTACTGAAAGAAGCTAGTCGAAATAAGCATACATGGATTGTAGCAGGTACTATGGGATGTATTGCTTTTGTACTCTTTACTTTTGTAACAAGCTATCCTCAGCTCTTTACAGGGCTTTATGGCCTAGCGCCTAATGAGGCAAATTTCTATGCCAGCTTAAATGGTCTATTTGGGATTCCTTTCTGTATTCTGTGTGGCCTTATTGTAGATAAGACAGGCAAGCCTATGTTAGTGGCCTTACTTGGATTTATTGCACTAGCCCTAACATGCATGATGACAACTTTATTAGGTCCTACAACTTTTGTTTTACATACAATACTTACAGCCTTATTTGGTGGCGTTACTTTAACGGCCATGTTCTGCATCGCACCAGCAGCAGCTAAGAGACCAGCTTGTATAGGCTATACACTTGCCCTTGTTAATCTGGTTTATTATATTGGTGTATTTGCTTGTAGCCCAGTCATATTGGGGACAGCAGAAAGTATGGGATGGCAGATGTCAACTACTATTTTAGTAGGGGTATCAGCAGTAGGGGCCTGTCTCGTAGCTTATTTAATATTTAAAACAAAAAAAGAAAATAACTAAGATACACCTTAAAGTCTGTTTTAAAGAAGAGGCTTTAAGGTGTATTTTTTTGAAAAGATTTATAAAGTTGTGATATGATTAAGCTAAGTACTAAAAGTGAGTAGATTAGAGAGGGAGGTTAAGATGAAATACATATTATTTGATTTAGATGGAACGTTGACAGACCCTAAAGAAGGTATTACAAAAGCTGTACAGTATGCCCTTAAAAAACATGGTATAGAAGTGGAGAACAGGAATGAGCTAGAAAAGTTTATTGGCCCTTCTCTTAAGTATTCTTTTATGGAGTTTTATAGCTTTAGTGAAGAGCAGGCGCTGCAAGCAATAGAAG
The DNA here is from genome assembly GCA_018883975.1 of Candidatus Niameybacter stercoravium. Lineage (GTDB taxonomy): Bacteria > Bacillota > Clostridia > Lachnospirales > Cellulosilyticaceae > Zhenhengia > Zhenhengia stercoravium. The sequence continues at coordinate 5,752 of JAHLFD010000275.1, read as the reverse complement.
ATTATAGAGAATACTTTAAACCTATAGGACTCTATGAAAATGAAGTTTATCCTGGTATAGTAGCATTATTAGAAGAGCTTCATAGTAGAGGCATGAAGCTTTTTATTGCTACTTCAAAACCTACTGTATTTGCAAGCCAAATCGCAGCACATTTTAATATGGATAAGTATTTTACTGAAATAGTAGGTTCACAGTTAGATGGCACACGTGTAGAAAAAGATGAGGTTATAGGCTATATTTTAGAAAAGTATAACTTAACTCAAAAAGACCACATTATAATGGTGGGAGATAGAAAATTCGATATATTAGGTGCTAAAAAGCATGGTCTACAGACTATTGGTGTAAGCTATGGCTATAGTGAAGATAATGAATTAGAAGAAGCAGGAGCATTTTATATAGCAGATACAGTAGAGCAACTGGCAGCTTATTTACTAGCAGATTAATAAGAAGGAGGACATAAGATGAAATGTGTATCATGGAATGTTAATGGACTACGTGCCATTGTAAAAAAGAACTTTTTAGAGTTCTTTAATGAAGCAGATGCAGATATTTTCTGCATTCAAGAAAGTAAATTACAAGAAGGACAGATAGAATTAGACCTTCCTGGTTACTATCAATACTTTAACTATGCTGAGAAAAAAGGTACTCAGGGACAGCTATTTTTACAAAAGAAGAGCCTCTTAGTATGAAACTTGGTATGGGAATAGAGGAGTTTGATCATGAAGGTAGGGTGATTACACTAGAATATCCAGAGTTTTATTTTGTAACGGTTTATACACCAAATGCTCAGTCAGAGCTTGCAAGGTTAGACTTTAGAATGGCATGGGAAGATGCTTTTAGAGCATATCTTGTGGAGCTTGACCAAATTAAACCTGTTATTGTGTGTGGTGACCTTAATGTAGCCCATCAAGAGATTGACCTTAAAAATCCTAAGACAAATCGTGGTTCAGCAGGCTTCTCAGATGAAGAACGTGCTAAATTTACAGAGCTTCTTGAAAGTGGATTTGTAGATACTTACCGCTTCTTTAACCCAGAGCAGGAAGGCGCTTATACTTGGTGGTCTTATCGTTTTAAAGCACGTGAAAAGAATGCAGGGTGGCGTATTGATTACTTCTTAATTTCTAAAAGACTTACAGAACGCATTCAAAATGCAACCATTTATCATGAAATAATGGGCTCAGATCATTGCCCAGTTGGTATAGAACTTGAATAGATGACACGAAAAAAGAGACTTGCTAAGAAAAATAAAAGCAGGTCTTTTTTTATATTCTAATGGCGATAGCCATTTTCTTGTAAAGAAGTATGTGCAAGTTATAAAACTAAAATGGAGAGTGAGATTATGGAAGTATTGTACATAGCAGGATGGATTGGATTTATAGGAGCAGGGTTAAGTGTGGTTGTTTTGGGTGTGGAGGGTATTCCTATTGCTATCTTTATTGGGATGATTGCTGCCATTTGCATAGGGTTATCAGATATAATCATGAATCAAAAACGTATGATGAAGAAAATCGATAACTTAGAGCATCTATTAATCCAGTCTGACTTAGAAGGAAAGGTGAAATGTAATGATTGTGATAGCTTAATTAAAAAGGAGGTAGAAGAGTGCCTAATTTTTGGAAAGAAAGAATAGATAAAATGAATTAATAATAGTACGACATTTTGGGACTTTATTGACAGAAGAAAACGGTTACTATATACTCTACATAATGAATAGGATACCTTTAAGATAGTCCAGAGAGGCTAAGAAGGTTATACATTGAACGGTGTATGAGTCTTAATATCTTAAAGGGATATTGGGGCTTTTTTTGGTGTCCTAGAAAAATAAATATCTTAGGAGAACATCATGACGAAAACGAAAAACCATGCGAATAAATTAGCCATGAAGATGGGTATTGCCCTAGGCGGAGGGCTGTTTGCCGGAATGCTTTTTATTTTTTTAAGAGAGTATTTATTAGGAGCAGGCAAAGAGAATGTATGGCAAACTATTAATTTAGTTTTATTCCAAGACATTAATGGAAGTAGCCAAGCGTTAGGAATCTTTTACATATTAGGACAGCTCTTTGTAAATGCCCTTCAGCTTGTTATTATACCAATGGTCTTTACTTCTATTGCACTTGCTATGTGCCGTATTACAGACACAAAAAAACTAGGACGTATTTCTTATAAAACGATTATAGGATTCCTTGCAACATCTATCTTTGCATTAGGATTTGCAGGTGTATTAGGCTTTATTGCACATAAAGCAGGCGTATTTCAAGTAAGTATTAGCAATATCGCGGCAGCAGCAGGAAGCGAAGGAAGAAATCCACTTCTTGTTATATTAGAAGCAGTACCAAATAATATTGCTAGTGCTTTTACACAAAATGGGAAAGTATTAAGTATCGTATTTCTCGCAGTTGTAACAGGTCTTATTATTCATAAGCTTGAAGATGAGATTGTTATTATTAAAAAGGCTTTAGAAGAGCTTAATAAAATGATTACAGTATTCTTAAGCTTTGTAATTACTAAATTTGGTCCGATCGCAATCTTTGTACTTATTACAAGAACATTTGCTATATATGGTGTAGAACACTTAAAACCAGCTCTTGCTTATGTAGGTATTGTAACAGTAGCACTACTTATATTCTTAGTAGTAGGTTATGCACTTTTCATTCTGATTGCAACACGCTTAAATCCAATACCATTCGTGAGGAAGATTGCAAAAGTAGCTTTATTCGGATTTTCGACTTCTTCATCAGCATCAACACTTCCTCTTAATACACAAACAACTGTAAATGAGTTAGGGGTTAAAGAAGAAGTAGCATCCTTTATCTTACCACTTGGTATGACAATCAATATGAATGGTACAGCAATCATGCAGGTTATTGCCGCTATCTTCATCGCATCCAGTGCAGGATATGAAGTAACACCAGGAAGAATTATAACAATAGGTCTTTTAGCCCTTATTGCATCAGTAGGAACACCAGCTGCTCCAGGTGCAGGTGCTATTATCCTCTTTACAGTATTAACAGGTATGGGTTATCAAAATGATGCTGCTATGCTTGCTTACTCTTTAATTCTAGCAATTAACAGACCAGTAGAGATGCTTGTAACTTCACTTAACGTAGTAGGAGATGCGGCAACAGCTGTAGCAGTAGCAAAATCAGAAGATGCCTTTGACGAACAGACATATTATAAATAAAGATAAAATAAAGAAGTACCCCTATGCATTCTGTAGATGCATAGGGGTACTTCTTTGTTTGAGCTAAGAAGCTACAAGAAATTCTGAAGGGGATAGACCTATAACTTTCTTAAATGTAGTACAGAAGTAAGAGTAACTATTAAAGCCACAGCGAAAAGCGATTTCATGAAGGGTGAGCTGGGTTTCTAACATAAGTTTTTTTGCTGTATGAATACGGGCTTCATTAAGATACTGTGTAAAGGTCTTGCCGGTATGAGTTTTAAATAAAGTGCAGAAGTAACATTTATTTAAGTTAATGGCTTCACAGACAGACTCTAAGGTGAGTGGTTCTTCCATATGAGCGTGTATATACTGAATAGACTTCTTAATCTCAGGATGTGAAAACTTCTCAAATAAGTAGTCTTGGCAACCTGCATACTTATTAATAGTTTCTAGGCCAGCTTTTTTGAGCGAAGCTAAATCTAGTGCATTAGAAATATGTACATTATTAGTGAGGCAGCACTGATGTAAGGAATTATTTTCTTTGATTAAAATATAGTTATAGATACAAAAGTTAAGTGATATAACAAAAAGTTTACATTGGGGAAAACAATTATTTTCTTTAAGCGTATCAAAGCGCTCTTCAAAAAGTTTCAGTGCACCTTGAGTGTTACCTAGGTAAAGTAAGGAACAAATAGGTGAATGATTGAGTAGAATTTCCATGATTAACCTCCTAAAACTTTTAAAAAAACAACGAAATATAATGAAACATAGAGTGAGTATAGCATGATAAACTAGTTAAGTAAATGAAAATGAATATCAAAATTTTAATTTAAACATTTAGAATAAATGAAATAAATTTGGAGGTCATCATGAAATTATTAATCACTTACTCAAGTAAAACAGGGAATACAAAAAGATTAGCGGAAGGTATTTATAAAAATATTCAGCTAGAAGATGTAGATCTTAAGGCTATTAGTGAAGTAGAAGACTTAAATGCATATGACACTATTTTAGTAGGTTATTGGGTAGATAAAGGTGGCCCAAATGATGAAGCAGCAGAGTTTATGAAAGGAATTGAAGGAAAACGTGTAGGAATTTTTGCAACACTAGGTGCATATCCAGACTCTCAACATGGATGGGATAGCCTGTTAAGAGGAGAAGATTTAGTTAAAGAGAAAAATACTATTCTTGGAAAATACATTTGCCAAGGAGCTGTGGATGAAAAATTAATAGAAGTGTTCAAAAAGTTTGCACCGGGTAATCCTCATGCCATTACACCAGAAAAACTAAAAAGATATGAAATTGCTAAACAGCACCCTAACGAAGCAGATATGCTTTCAGCAGCTATTATGTTCAGAGAAAGGATTTAAGCATGTTTAAAGAAAGACTTAAGACGCATCATAGTGCTATGGCAGAAGCAGCGCGTTATACAAGAGGACCAAGAAAAGTATCAGAGTTTCTAAATGTAACCTTGCCTGATGAAGCTGTAAGCAAAAAAGCGACTATTTACATACATGTCCCTTTCTGCAGCAAGATTTGTAGTTTCTGCAATATGAGAAGAAGTCTTCAATCACCAAGAGAGAATTACCATGCACTTCTTATAGAAGAGATGAAAGCTTATAAAGGCTTAGACTATATTAAAAACTTAACTTTTGATGCCATTTACTTTGGTGGTGGAACACCTACTACTCTAAATACAGAGGCTTTAAGAGAAGTATTATGTGCATTAAGAGAATGCTTTAACTTAAGTGCAGATGTAGAAATTACTATTGAAACAACAGTGACAGAGTTAACAAATGAGAAACTTCAAATGTTTAAAGAAGAAGGGGTTACACGTTTCTCGGTAGGTGTACAGACTTTCAATGATGAAGGTAGAAAGCTTATGGGACGTATAGGCAGTGGTGAAACGGCTTATGAGAAGTTAAAGCAAATGAAAGAGATGGGCTTTGCTACTTTAAGCATGGATTTAATTTACAACTATCCAGGACAGACTAAAGAGGATTTAGAGGAAGATTTAGAGAAAATCATAGCACTTGAGTTAGATGGTTTCTCTATGTATTCACTCATTGATATGAAGGCCACTACTATAGAAGACGCTCAAGGCATTAATCAAGATACAGTATTTTTTGATGTCATAAGTGAGAAGATGAAAAAAGCAGGTTATAGATTCTTAGAACTTACAAAGATGGTAATACGTGACCAGTATAAATATGTTATGAATCGCCATGAAGGTATGGATACACTGCCATTAGGTGCAGGTGCAGGTGGTAGCGTAGGTGGCCTTATGCTTATGAATCCCATTAATTTAGATCAATATGAGGAAAGTGTTAAGACATTTGAAGCAAGAAACGGTATGCTCTTTAGCCCAGCCTATAGAGATTTAGCTATTTTTAAAGGGACGCTTCAAAAAGGTTATTTACCAGAGGATATAAGTGTTTACGTTGACCTAGCTCAGTATGAGAAAACACTTCTAGAAATGCTTGAAAAAGGTTATATAGAAAAAGAAGGAAGTAGTTATCACTTTACTTCTAAGGGCATTTTCTGGGGCAATAATATTTCAAGATTACTTTATGATATGAGAGTAAAAGA
>JAHLFD010000274.1:0-7038 GCA_018883975.1 Candidatus Niameybacter stercoravium | reverse complement strand
AACTTAATCTGGGACCTTACTCATTATAATTTTGAAGAATTTCTTCTATATAATAGGCATTTTTTTCTAACTTATTCTTCTGCTCAATGGTTAAGCTAATAGCTTTTTCTTTAAGTATCTCTACTGTATGGCTACTAAAATCCTTGATATACAAATTTAAGGAAATAAAAGACGGGTTACTGCCATCTACTATAATACCAATTTCATCACCTTCTACACCTAATTTATAAGAAGGTGCTTCACTGATTACATACATGGTCTTAGTCAAAATGACTTCCTTATCTGTAAAGTGCTCAAGCTCGTAGCCTTTGAATAAATTTAAAAGCTCTTCTGAGTTTTTGCCAAGTAGGCTCATACTACTAATTTCCTGTTGCTCTACAATAAGGTCATTTTGATCCAGTACTTTCAGTGTAATACGCGTATCTGGCGTAATCACACTATCCTCTTCCACTTCTCCTAATACTTCATCTATATCAGATACCCCTTCAAAAGTTTCAATTAATGCATTGGGATTAACAATGGATTCTTCTAATCCTTTTCTATAAGATACTGTATAAAATGCTGTAAAGAATATAAGAAAAATAATAACAGCTATGCCTAGTAACGTTATAAATTGCTTTTTGGTAAACACCTAGACGCCTCCTTTAATACTTTCATAGGATTTGTCTAAATTATTTCCATTTTTTTTAATTATTATACACCTTTATGAATTAATCTCTTGATAAAAGTCCTATAATTTTACGTCCACCTGGAATATGTTCTAAATCTTTGATTGTAATTGTATGCGTAAGAAGTCCTAATAACCCATATACACCTGCTGCGATTGGAATAACAATAAGGAGACATACACTTGCATGACCAATAAATTTATAAAGCAGTGCGTAAAGCAGATAACTTACAACACCCATTACTGCTGCTACTAAAATAGGCTTAATGATAATTTGTGTAACATTTAAATGCATATGCATAGTGCGCATTAAATAAATCACATTAAGTGCCGCATAAATGAAATAGCAGATGGTTGTACTATGCACCACACCATAGATGTGCATACTTGGCATAGATAATAAGATAATATTACAAATAACTTTCACACCACATGCAATGGCAGCGTGGGCAGTAGGCACAGCTTGTTTACCCATACCTTGCAGTACCCCTGTTGTAAGCTGTGCTATGGTAATAAAGATGACACTGATTGCACCATAAGTAAGTAACTCTCCTCCATCTGGCGCTGAAGCATAAAGCATCCCTACAATTTGTTTACCAAAAATCATAAGCCCAATAGTGGCTGGGGCAGCAAACAGCATACCGATTTTAAGGACCATCTTTGTCTTACGTCTTACATCCTTAAAGTCCTGTCTTGCCATAGAAGCTGAAATAGCTGGGATAACAGCCATACCTAATGTAAGAATTAAACTTACTGGCAGATTTAAAAGACTTGTGTACTTCGTTGAGAATTGCCCACCTAAACTGTTTACAATACTAGCCTGGTCTAATAAGACACTAGGATCTGATATAGGTAAGGTATCTAACAGCCCCATCTGACTAATCTTCTCTATGGTGTTAGGAAGAATTTGATAAATCATAGTATAGTCTATCATCCCCATAATAGAGAAAATAGAGGAGCTAATCATAATTGGAATACTCATTACAAGGATTTTCTTTAAGATTTCTCCGCTAGACTCATCTGTTGTAGCCTTACTCTTACGTAAGCGCTTCTTAATACTTGGTCTCATCATATAATAGACAAATACAAGTACACCTAATGCAAATAGCGCACCTACTGATGTACCAAAGGAAGCCCCTACAACTGCTGCTTCAAGACTTGTGCTAATCAGTAAATAGGCTAAACCTACGCTGACTATAGCATGAACAAATTGCTCGACTACCTGTGAAATAGCCGTAGGTGTCATAGAATTCATCCCTTGGAAGTAACCACGCATAACGGCCATAATAGCTACGATAAAAATAGCTGGTACTAAGGCACGCATTGGCCAAGCCGCTTCTTTCATATTGAAGAAAGTAGTCGCAATAACATCTGCTCCTACCCATAATACAACGGATAAAATCGCCCCTACAATAATCGAATAACGCATAGCAATCTTATAAACACGCTGTGCGTCTTCATAAGCACCTACAGCTACACGCTCTGATACCATTTTTGAAATGGCCGTAGGTAACGCAACAGATGACAAGGTCAGCATAACCATATAAACCTGATAAGCAGGTGCAAAAATACCATTTCCAGCATCCCCAATTGCATCTGTTAAAGGAATACGATATAAAATTCCTATAATTTTACTGATAAATACCGCAATAGATAAAATCATGGCACCCTTTAAAATATGTGTGCCCGTATGTTTGTTCTGTTCCATTCTCGTTTACCTTTTACCTTTAATACATAAATTATTACCAACTTTTTAAATTTCAATTCTCTTACCTAGATGTTACATTATAGCATATTTTTTTAGATATAGTATTATTTAGTCAAAAAAATAGTGCATGCCTATGCACTATTTTAACTTTTAATTATGTAGAGATTTTAAAAACATCTGTTTACTTTTAGAAAATATGTTATCAACGAGCTGTAGTTCTTTACAAACCACAGCTCTATGTGCCTACTATGATTTACTTTTCTTCTGGTAACGGCTCTAAAATTTTAGTACGCATCTTACGTTTGTTATAAACTTTATATCTTGCTATAATTTCTGGATACTGCTTGACAAAGCACACAAAACGATCGATGGCCTCTAATGATTCCTGAGAAAGGTATTGCTTCATGGCCTCTTTTTCTTCTTCCCTATGCTCTGTAATTTGAAGAATATCTAAAAATTCATCAATAAGTGCATTACGAGATAATAAATATCTAGCCATTTCCTTACCCTTATCTGTTATAGTAATAGGCTGATAAGCAAGATAAACAATATATTTTTGAAAATGCATACGTTGAAGCGCTTGAATCGTTTTTTTCAGTGGCATATTTACAGCAACGGTTAATTCGCTGCTTTTAATCTCTGTATTTTGCTCGCTTAGTTCATAGATGTGAATTAAATACTGTTCTAAACTAGGAGATAACACCTCTTTTCCCCCTCTTCTACGTAACTATAATTAATATATGCATGTATTGCTTATCCTAATGATTAAAGTACCTTGCAAAGTCTTTATTCTTCTTCTATAATGTAAGCTAAGACTATTTATGAGGAGGTGAACTAAAGTGAACGAAATTATGTTACTGACAGATACAGCAAGCGATTTAAACGAATCCGTTATTAGGGAATTTAATATCACACGTATTCCTTTCTATGTATCTTTTAATCAGGTCGATTACTTTAAAGAAATTACTGAAATATCTATTCAAGACTTCTACAAAAAGATGCGCGAAGATAAAGTTTTCCCAAAGACTTCTCTTCCATCCATTAATGATTACCTTGAAGTTTTCACACCACTTATTGAGGCAGGAAAATCCATTATTTGTGTTTGTTTATCCGGGCACTTCAGCGGTTCTTATAGCTCAGCTGTTAATGCCAAAGAACTTATTTTAGAAAATTATCCTAATGCTCAAATTGCTATTATTAATTCATTAAATGCCACAGGTGGACAAGGTCTTCTCGTAACAGAAATCGGACGCATGATTGCAGACGGTCTAGAATTTGATCAAATTCTATCTCTTACAGATAAACTCATTGAAAAAGCAAGAATCTTTTTCTTTGTAGATACATTAGATTACTTAGAACATGGCGGACGTATCGGTAAAGCTTCTGCACTTCTTGGTACAATGCTCAATGTAAAGCCAATCCTTTATCTTGAAAAAGGTCAACTTTTCCCTCTTGCTAAAGTACGTGGCAAGAAAAAAGCTATTGCTAAGATTATTGATGCAGCACGCGAGTACGTAGGGGCATCCCCTGAAAACTATAATTATATTGTAGGCCATGCTGATAATATAGAAGATGCTAACAATATTCTTCAAGCTGCTAAAGATGCTATTCCTGCTTATATTCCAGATGAATACTTCTTTATTGGCGTGACAATCGGTGTTAATACTGGACCAGATGCTTGTGGTATCTGTGTCATTCCAAAATACGAAACTTTAATGTAAGAAAGAGGCTACCTAGGTAGCCTCTTTTTGTATGTACTATTTATTTATACTTCATAGCCTTAATTGGCTTAAGTGAGAATGCATATAAAATACTAAAAAAGCCGCAGATTTCCGTTACTGTAAAAGGTGGAATCAAATTAAGTAGAGAAATGAAGTACCCTAATCCATCTATAGTAAGCAAAATACAAGCTCCAATAATAAGCATATAGGCGCTTCTTAAATACTCATTCTTATATTTAAAGAAGCCAATGGCACAAAGAATAATCATAATAGCAACGAAACTGCCCTGTGCAATACTCAAATACATTGGGAACTTGCCTGTTAATTCTAACGTATATCCCATATTCTGCCCCGGCTGAATCTGAGCTGGCACGGTTATAATTAAAAATAAATAGAATGAAATCCACGGTATAAAACACAGTAGGTATTTAAGATAAGTCAATTTTTCTCTTAAATAGGGACTAATAAACCATACAGCAGATGCCATAGGAATAGTAAGACCTATGCTTGTTGCCAAATAAAAAGGTTTAAGTACTTCTAGCTGGCTAAGAGTAGGATGATTACCATAAACAATAAGCGTTAAATACCTAAGCATTGAAAAAGCAAAAAGTATTATACAAACCCATTTCATTAAAGGAACATCTTTTTTACTCACAGCCCCTATATTTATCATTAGTACAATAATAGCCATGATACATAATGCAATTAAAAATAAATACATGAACGCCCCCTCCTCCTCATAATTTATTTTTATGGACAAAGGTGTACGTTTAGAACTCTATAAGGCATTATTTTCTCATCAAAAAAGCACAAGATCTCTCTTGTGCTTTAAAATCCTTTATTTAGCTTCTTTTTCTTTTGCATGAAGGTAACTTACTGCTTGAAGTGCTGCTGTTGTACCTTGGCCTACTGCCTTAGCTACTTGATAAGGTCTACCTGTACAGTCCCCTGCTGCATAAACACCTGGCATATTTGTTTCCATAAAATTATTAACTTTAATGGCTTTATCTTCAAACTCTAACCCTTTAAGAAGCTGAGTTGTTGGAATACTCTCTTTAATAATGAATACACCACTTACTTCAAGTTCGCTGTCTTTTAAAACAAGCTTTTCTACGAAGTTCTCACCAGCAATAGATTTTGGTCTATCTGCAAGAATGGCTACATTTTCTCCAAAAGTACCAAAGCCTTTATAAAGTGGAATGTAGTATACTTTCTCACAGATTTCACTTAAATAATTTACATCTTCTTCTGCGTGTTTGCTATCTCCAATAAGTGCTACTGTTTTTTCTCTGTAAAGAGGTCCATCACAAGTTGCGCAGTAGCTTACACCTCTACCTAAAAGCACTTCTTCTCCTGGAAGTGTATTCGCTTTTGTAATACCATTTGCAAGGATTACAGTCTTAGCTTCGATAAATTCATTTTCTACGTTAAGCATGTAGAAATCTCCCATTGGGAAAATCTCTAATACTTTTTTGTTTTCAATTTCTACATTCATTTCTTTGGCATGGCCGTAGAAACTTTCCATCATCTCTCTTCCTGTTGCGCCAAACATACCAAGATAGTTATCTACTCTCTCGGCTTTATATAAATAACTTGTTGAAATGTCATTTCCAAAAATCTTGACCTGTTTATTACGGATTACCCCATTGATAGCTGCTGAAAGACCGGCTGGGCCACTTCCAATTATCGCAATATCTAACATGTTGTCGTCCTCACTTTCTTATCTGTCTTATATCTACACTATACTATAATATATTCAATTATTCAAATATATTGATTGTAATTTAAAAAATTTAATGTTAAAAAATTCCTTGGCATCTTTGACAAGCTGACTTTGTTGCAGCTAAGCCTCCAAGTGCTGTCTCTCTAAGTTCAAATGGCATACTGCGCCCTACTTTATACATAGCCTCTACCGTTTCATCAAATGGTACAAGATGCTTAATACCTGCCAAAGTAATTTCTGCACTAATAAGTGCATTAGAAGCTCCCATAGCATTTCTATTTTGACATGGTGCTTCTACAAGCCCGCCTACTGGGTCACACACTAATCCTAAGATATTAGCAAGTGCTGTAGAAGCAGCGTCTAGGCATTGTCTTGGAGTACCGCCAAGTAGTTCACATACAGCTGATGCTGCCATTGCAGATGCTGCACCTACCTCAGCCTGGCAACCGCCTTCTGCCCCTGATACCGTGGCATTACGTGTAATAATGTAGCCTATTGCTCCAGCATTTAAAAGTGCCTCTATCATTTGTTCATCACTAAAATCATTCTCTTCTTGAATAGCTCTAAATACACCTGGAATAACACCTGATGAACCTGCTGTTGGCGCCGCTACAATAAGCCCCATGGAAGTATTTACTTCAAGCACCCCCATAGCATAGCTTATGGCTTTTGATACTAAAGGGCCACATGCAGACTTATCTTTTCTTGCATAAATTTTTTTAGCTTCTCCACCAATAAGTCCTCCCATAGATACAAGATCTTCATTAAGTGCACGACTTACAGCATTTTTCATAATATCATAGGCATAATGCATAGCCTTTAAAATTTCTTCTTCACTCATATGTGAAATAGTCTTCTCACGTTCAAGCATTGCCTTTGAAATAGGTATGTGCTGCGCTTCACAAAGACTGAGTAATTCTTCTGCAGTTTGAAAGTTCATGTTTAGTCTCCTTTAATCTAGGCTTAGATGATTCTTACACTTAAGATGGATGCATGTTCACGAATTTTATCTTGAACACGTTCATCAATATGCTCATCTGTTTCAATAATAGTAAAAGCAAATGCTCCTTTTTCTTCTCTATAAAGGCGCATAAAAGCAATATTAATATTGTACTCACTTAAAGCACTTGTAATATAAGCTACAACACCAGGTGTATCCTGTTGTTTAATAATCATCGTACAGTACTCACCTGTAAACTCTACATCTACACCATTAATC
>JAHLFD010000273.1:0-11303 GCA_018883975.1 Candidatus Niameybacter stercoravium | reverse complement strand
GGACGCATTGGACGGTCAATAACACGTGATGTTAAAATTGCTCTTTCTGAAGGACGTCCTTCACGTTTAATATAACCACCAGGAATTCTACCTACTGCATAGAATTTTTCTTCATAATTTACACTAAGAGGAAAGAAGTCAATCCCTTCTTTTGGCTCCTCACTTGCAACAACTGTTGCTAAAATAACTGTTTCACCATAACTTACAAGTGCACTACCATTTGCAAGCCCTGCCATTTTACCAATTTCAACTTTAAGTGGTCTACCAGCTAAAGTAGTTGAATAATTTTTTACCATAATCAATTTCCCCTTTCGATTTTGTTTGAGGAAGAGAAACATAACTTGCGCAATCTTAGAAAGATTTAAGTGTTAAATCCTTTTAACATTGCACAATAAGTATGCTCATTCCTCTGTAATATTACAAAAAAGGGTGGAATGCCTCCACCCTGTCCTGTTTAAATTATTATTTTCTGATACCTAAATCTTTGATGATAGCACGGTATCTTTCGATATCTGTTTTGATTAAGTAGTCTAAAAGACCTCTTCTTTTACCGATCATAAGGAATAATCCACGACGTGAGTGGTGGTCTTTTTTGTGTGTACGTAAGTGATCTGTTAAGTGGTTGATTCTTTCTGTAAGAAGTGCGATTTGTACTTCTGGAGAACCAGTATCGTTAGCAGTTCTTGCATATTTTTGCATAATTTCTTGTTTGAATTCTTTAGTCATTGTTATTTCCTCCTATAATTTCAATCTATCCGATAACTAAGATAAGGTCGGAGTGTCCACTATCTGAGTAACGGCTTAAATACTTAATTAGTATAGCACACGCCTTTAAGCTTGTAAACTATTTCATATGCATGTCTAAAAATTTTTTGCCTGTCTCTGTATCTCTTGCAATTTGTTTAGAAAGTTCTTCTACATTATTGAATTTCTGTTCAGGTCTAATAAATTTATGGAAAGCTACTTCTACTTCTTCACCATAAATTTCACCTATAAAATCAATAATATGTGTTTCTATCATTTTATAGTTACTGCCGACTGTTGGATTATAGCCTACATTAGTTATACCCATATATTCATGATTATATACCTTTACTGTTGTAGCGTAAACACCGTTAGGTGGATGGATACGATCTGGATCTGCAATCATATTAATTGTTGGAAAACCAATGGTTCTCCCTAACTTTTTACCATGTACAACTGTTCCAATAACTGTATAAGGATGACCAAGAAAGCTTTCAGCTTCTTCCATCTTACCTTCACTAATCAATTGACGAATATGTGTACTTGATATAACCTGTCCATCTTTTTTAACCGTATCTACTACTAGAATTTCTACATCATACTTTTCTCCAAGTGCTTTCATATAATCTACATTCCCTACTTTATTTTTGCCAAAGAAATAGTTGCTACCAACTACTACTACTCTTGCATGAAGCTTATCTACAAGAACGTCTTTAAAGAATATATCAGGACTAATATGTGCAAAATCTACTGTAAAAGGATATTCAATAAAAAGATCCATGCCTTCTGCTTTAATTTGATGCTTACGGTCTTGCCTAGACATAACAAGAGGCTTAGGATTATTGCCTAACACCCACGTAGGGTGAGGATAAAAAGATAGTGCAATAGCTATTAGGTTATTTTCTTTTGCCTTTGCTTTTGCCTCATGTAAAAGCATTTGATGTCCTTTATGTACACCATCAAAATTGCCTAATACAACTACACTTTCTCCTGTTATTTGTATGTCTGTTGACCCACAAATATATTGCACTACCCCACCTCCTTCTAAAAATTAAATAAATAATTTCTCTACTATAAATTGTTGTAACTTATTATCAACTTTATAAATACCCCTAAAAGTACCTTCTTCATCATAGATACGTACGAATTGACCCAATTGTTCTGGTAATAGCTGAGCTGACTTAAAAGGAAGTGCATTGCCATTATAAAGATATTTATTATAGGCTTGTAAAATAGTAACCTTAGGATAATTACTAAACATTTCTTCTACCGGTTCAATATACTTATCTATCTCATGCTTATGGCTTTCTAAGGCTTCTAATGTAAGGCTATCCTCTAGGTGATAATGGCCTACTCGTACTCTTAAAAGGTATTCCATGTAAGCCCCACAACCTAAAGCTCTACCTATATCTGTACAAAGTGTACGAATATAAGTACCCTTAGAACAGTCTACACGAATTTTAAAGGTTATATCATCAATCCATTCTATTAAATTACAACTTGTAAGGTAAACATCTCGACTTGGTCTATCTACTACAATACCTTTTCTAGCTAATTCATAGAGTCTTACACCATTTACCTTAATAGCTGAATACATAGGAGGTGTTTGTGTATAGGGACCTTCAAAGCTTTTAACAACTTCCTCTACCTGACTCCTTGTAACATTTACATCAAAAGTTTCAAGGATTTCACCAGATGCATCTTCTGTTGTAGTGTATGCGCCTAATTTAACAGTCGCTTCATAACATTTATCCGCATCTGTTAAATAAGGAACTACCTTAGTTGCTTTGCCTATACATAAAGGTAACACCCCTTCTGCATCAGGATCAAGCGTTCCAGTATGACCAATTTTTCTTTCACGCAAAATACCTCTAGCTTTAGCTACGACATCATGGGAAGTAAAGCCTTTTTGTTTATAAATGTTTAATATACCGTTTAACATAATAACCTCTTTCTAACTTTCCATAAATGCACAAGTGGCATCTTGAACATGTTTAAGTACTTCTTCAAGTGTACCCTCTAAAGTTGCACCAGCAGCTCTTTCATGTCCACCACCATTAAATTGCTCACAAAAGGCAGCTACATTGAAAGGTGGATTACTTCTCATACTTAATTTATAAGTCTGTGCATCTGTTCCTTTGGGATAAATAAAAGCAATAAGCTCTGTTCCTTTGATTGTCTTTAAATAACTTACTACACCATCTATATCTTCTTTAGAAGCCTCACTCTGTGCAATATCTTCAGAAGTAATATAACTTAAATACATACCTGGTTTATTCATTTGCTTCATATGTTCTACAGCTCTAGCTTGAAGTTTGGCTGTTGCTAAAGATTTTTCACATAAAATCTTTTCGTAAAGTTCACTAAAATTAAAAGGTAACTGAATAAGCTCTGCTACTGCTAAAAGTGTGCTGGGATGCGTACAAGAATGTCTAAAGCCACCTGTATCTGTTAAAAGACCTGTATAAAGCGCCTTAGCTATTTCTACATTTAGAGGTATATTCCCCTCTTTAATAAGCCTATAGATGAGTTCACTTGTAGAAGAAGCTTCTGCATCTACATAATTATACTGAGCAAACTTTGTATTACTTATATGATGATCAATATTAATAGTATTTTGAACCTTATTAAAATAAGCATCATAACCTACTAAACGTTCTAAATTTCCACAATCTAAAGCAATAAAAGTATCTACCCTGTCTTTTAAATCAGATGCATAATGACATCCTTTTAAAAGATAACTAAAAGCCTTGGAAGGTTGCTCTAATAAAACGGTATAACTTTTTTTATAGTAAGCACAAAGATGACCCATAGCCACCATAGCCCCGATAGCATCGCCATCGGGGTTAGTGTGTGCACTTATTACTATGGAGTTAGCATTTTTTATCACTTCAAGAATAGCTTTAAAGTTCATTACTCTCACTATCCTTTAATACATCATCAATCATCTTAGACATTTTCATACCATAAGCAATGGTTTCATCTAATTTAAAGATAAGCTGTGGTGTATTACGTAAGTTAATGCGTCTTGCAATTTCTTTACGTAAGAAACCTCCTGCAGCATTAAGTCCTGTAAGGACATCTTCTTTTTTACTTTCTTCTAGTACGCTAATAAATACTTTAGCAAACTTTAAATCATTTGTTGTATCTACATCAACAACAGAAATCATAGCACCAGATACACGAGGATCTTTGATTTCTGAGCGTACTAGTTCTGATAATTCTTTGCGAATTGCTTCGTTAATTTTAATAATACGTTGGCTAGCCATTATGTCACTCCCTATCTTGGAACTTCTTCCATAATAAAGGCTTCTGCTATATCGCCTTCTTTAATATCATTGAAACGTTCAAACATAACACCACATTCATAGCCTGTGTTAACTTCTTTAACGTCATCTTTGAAACGTTTAAGAGATGCAAGTTTCCCTTCGTAAACAACAATACCATCACGTACAATACGGATACCACTATGACGAGCAACTTTACCATCTAATACATATCCACCACCAACTGTACCTACACCAGATACTTTGAATGTTTGACGGATTTCAATATGTCCTGTTACTTTTTCAACGAATTCTGGATCTAGCATACCTTTCATAGCTGCTTTAATATCCTCAATTGCATTGTAGATAACACGGTAAAGTCTAATATCGATTTCTTCTCTATCTGCAATAGCTTTTGTTGCAGCATCTGGTCTAACATTGAAACCAATGATAATTGCCCCTGATGCAGATGCAAGCATAAGGTCAGACTCAGTAATAGCACCTACTGCACCATGAATAATGCGGATACGTACTTCTTCATTTGAAAGACGTTCTAAACTTTGTTTAACAGCTTCAACTGAACCTTGAACGTCCGCTTTAACAATAATATTAAGATCTTTTACTTGACCTTCTTGGATTTGATTGAATAAATCATCTAAAGATACTTTTTGTTGAGATTGTCCAAGAATTTGTAAACGTCCTTGTGCTTTTACTTTCTCAGCAGCTTGACGTGCTTGTTTGTCGCTATTTGCAACGTAGAACATATCACCTGCTACTGGAACTTCTGATAACCCTAAAATTTCAACTGGTGTAGATGGGCCAGCTTTCTTCACTTGGCGACCTTTGTCATCTACCATAGCACGAATTCTACCATATGCTGTACCCGCAACAACTGGGTCACCTACTTTTAAAGTACCACGTTGAACAAGTACAGTTGCTACTGGACCACGTCCTTTATCAAGCTGTGCTTCTACAATAGTACCACGTGCTTTACAGTTTGGATTTGATTTGTAATCATTCATTTCAGCTACTAATAAAATCATTTCAAGAAGGGTATCAAGACCTTCTCCTTTAAGTGCTGATACTGGTACACAGATTGTATCACCGCCCCAGTCTTCAACAAGTAAGCCTTGATCTGCTAATTCTTGTTTAACACGATCAGGGTTTGCACCTGGTTTATCTATTTTATTGACTGCAACGATAATTTCAACACCTGCTGCTCTAGCATGGTTAATCGCTTCGATTGTTTGAGGCATTACCCCATCATCTGCTGCTACTACTAAAATAGCAATATCTGTTACCTGAGCACCTCTCATACGCATTGCTGTGAATGCCTCATGCCCTGGTGTATCAAGGAAAGTAATTTTCTTACCATTTAAAGTTACTGTTGAAGCACCGATATGTTGTGTGATACCACCTGCTTCTCTTGATGTAACATGTGTTGAACGAATTGCATCTAATAAAGATGTTTTACCGTGGTCAACGTGACCCATTACAACTACAACTGGTGGTCTTGCTTCTAAATCTTCCTCTTTATCTTCTACTTCTTTAAAGATTTCTTCAAGTAAATCCTTTTCTTCTTCAAGTTCTACAATCACTTCGAATTCTTCTGCTACCTGACTTGCAAGTTCAAAATCAATTTCTTGATTAATTGTAGCCATTTTGCCTTTTTTCATTAAACATTTAATAATTTCAATTGCAGCAATACCTATTTTATCAGCTAAGTCTCTTACGCTGATAGATGCTGGTATTTCAATTACTTTAATATCGTCTTCTGTAATCATCGTATCATTCCCTAAGTTAGTTTGTTGTCCCATATTTCCTGCCTTTTCTGCTTTTTCCGCTTTTTTATTTTTCTTTTTATTTTTACTTTTTGTTGATTTCTTATGATGTGTTAAATCTGGCATACGTCGCTCTACTTCAGGAGCTTTTGAAAAGTTAGCCTCTTTTTGTTGTATAATCAGTTCAGTGGGTGGCTCAGTTTTTTCAGTAGTATTAACCTCATGGATTATTTGATTTTCAGGTTTATCTTGATTATAGTAGTCAATAATGAGCTTCACTTCTTCATCTTGTAAGGAACTCATATGGCTATGTACGTCAAAACCATATTCCTTTAATTGATCAAGGATTTCTTTTGTACTAATGTTAAGTTTCTTTGCTAGTTCATAAACTCTAACTTTTGACATGAATCCACCTCCGTATTACTTTACTTTTTATCCATCACTTTTTATCATAGTTGCTATCTTCTCCGCTAGTTTATCATCTACTATTCCTATTACAACGCGAGTTTCTTTTCCAAGCATTTTGCCCAGCTCGAAACGATTTCCCCACTTAATGCAAGGAATATTTCTATAATTACATTTATCATTAAAGAGTTTTGTTGTATTCGCAGAAGCATCTTCTGTTACAATAACAAGCTTAACAGCTTCACTTAACACAGCCTGCTTAACTGCAAATTCACCTGATATTAATTTACGTGCCTTTTGGCATAAGCCGATTAATTGATAAACTCTTTGATCATTCATTTGCTTTAAACTCATTTCTTAAATCATTATAGATTTCTTTGCCTACGTTTGTCTTAAATGAACGTTCTAGTCCTTTATTTTTCTCTGCTTGATTTAGGCATTCTATTTGCTTACAAATATACGCACCTCTACCTGGTTTTTTCCCTGTAAAATCTAATGAATAGTTCCCCTCACTATCTCTTACAATACGAACCATTTCGCGTTTATCTTTCATTTCACCACAACCTGTGCATTTACGTAAAGGAATCTTTCTTGTTTTCATTGGCATTACTCCTCTGTATTTTCTACAGGTGTACTTTTAATGTCAATTTTCCATCCAGTAAGTTTTGCTGCTAAGCGTACATTTTGACCACCTTTACCAATTGCTAAAGTTAAGATGTTTTCTGGTACGATAACCTTTGCACTTCTTTCAACACCTCTTTCAGTTTCTACTTCTTCAAGTGATACTTCAAGAACTTTAGCTGGACTAAGTGCTGCTTCAATAAATTCTTTTGGATCTTCACTCCAACGTACAACGTCAATCTTTTCACCATTAAGTTCATCTACTACAAGACTGATACGTTTACCTTTTTCACCTACACAAGCCCCTACTGGATCAACTGCAGGATCATTTGAGTGAACAGCAATCTTTGTACGAGAACCTGCTTCTCTTGCAATACTCTTAATAACGACAACGCCTTCTTTAATTTCAACAACTTCTTGTTCAAAGAGACGTTTTACTAAATCTGGATGTGTACGAGAAACAATAACTTGTGCGCCACCTTTTGATTTACCGTCCATTTTTTGCTCATTTTTGTTAAAGTCTTTTACATTTAATAAGTAGAAAGCTCTTTGTGTCGTATGATCTTCGCCACCCATTTCAGTCTCAAAAGTTTCACCTGGGATAGCTTCTGTAAGAGGAAGAGAAGCTTCTGTATGGTCAAGTTGAACAATGAAACCATTTTTTTCTTTTCTCATTACAGTTCCTTTAATGATATCATTAAGCTTAACACTATATTCATCATAAACCATTTCACGTTCTGCTTCTTTGATTTTTTGAATAACAACTTGCTTAGCATTTTGAGCTGCAATACGTCCAAAGTTTCTAGGTGTAATTTCTACATCAATAACGTCTTCAACATCAATAACTGGATTGATTTTTTTAGCTTCTGATACACCAATTTCAGCAATATCTACATCTACTTCGTCATCTTCAACAACTTTTTTCACTGCATAGACTTTTACATCACCAGTTTCTTCATTAATATCTACGCGAATAATTGGTTTAACTGCCCCTACACTTCCAAAGTGTTTTTTACAAGCTGCCTCTATAGATTGCCTAATGGCATCAAATAGCTTATCTCTGTTAATTCCTTTAGACTTCGCAATTTGATCAATTGCCATAATAAATTCCTGATTCATTATAATCCTCCTCTAATGCATTTTACCTTTAAAATAGTATAGCAAGTCTTACGACTACAACATTTTTCATTGGGATTTCGATTGTTTCTCCATCCTCATCACAAAGTGTAAGTGTTTCTTCTGTTTTTGAAACAAGCTCTCCTTGAATCATTTTTTGTTTATTAATTGGTGTGTAAAGTTTTACATCTACAACATGACCATTAAAGCGTTCAAAATCTTTATCTTTTTTAAGTACACGATCAAGCCCTGGTGAACTTACTTCTAACATATAAGCTGGCTCAATAATATCTTTTTCATCTAATACTTCTTCAATGGCACGACTTGTTATACGGCAGTCTTCAATAGTAACGCCGCCCTCTTTATCAATATAGATCCTTAAAAAATAAGAAGGACCTTCTTTTACAAACTCTACATCAACTAATTCAAAGTTGAAGTTTGCAAGAATGGGTTCAAGATAATTAGTTACTTCATCGACTATTTGTTTTTTGTTCATTTGCGCTCATCCTCTCATACAAATAGTTTTGCTTATTCTAGTTGAACTATTCATTTAAGTTATAAACAATTCATCCATGCATATAGAAAGAGTGGGCAAATTACCCACTCTTTCTCGTCGCATCAATATATACTACAAAAAGTATAATACGTTTTATACTAAAAATCAAGACTCTATTCAAAGAATCTGATTAAGTTCCTGCATAAACACTTCTAGTAGTTCATTTTCTTTCACTTTACGTACAATCTCACCCTTTTTAAAGATAAGACCTTCGCCTCTGCCTCCCGCAACACCAATATCCGCTTCCTTAGCTTCTCCTGGCCCATTTACTGCACAACCCATTACGGCAATCTTAAGAGGCTTTGTAATATGTTTAGTACGTTCTTCTACTTCTTTAGCAAGTCTAATTAAATCTACATTTGTTCTGCCACAAGTTGGACAAGAGATAATCTCTACACCAAATTGTCTAAGCTCTAAAGATTGTAATACTGCTCTTGCACATTCAATTTCTTGAACTGGATCATCTGAGAGTGAAACACGTATGGTATCACCAATGTCTCTTGATAAAATAGCACCAAGTCCAGTTGATGATTTCACTGTCCCTCTATAAAGTGTGCCTGCTTCCGTAATCCCTACATGTAAAGGATAAGCATATTTCTTAGCAAATAATGTATAAGCTTCTATTGCAAGAGGAATAGTTGAAGCTTTAAGAGATACTACAATATCGTTAAAATCCATAGCTTCTAATAAATCAATATGTTTCTTAGCACTTTCTACCATAGCAGCTGCACATACTCCACCATATTGCTCAAGTAATACTTTCTCTACAGAGCCTGAATTCACGCCAATACGTATTGGAATATGATAAGCCTTAGCTTTTTCTACAACCTTTTGTACACGCTCACTATTTCCAATGTTACCTGGATTAATTCTAAGCTTTTGTACACCATTTTCAATAGCCATCAAAGCTAGTCTATAATCAAAATGTATATCCGCAACAAGTGGAATATGAATGCGTTTTGTAATATCTGAAATAGCTCTAGCAGCTTGCTCATCTGGCACTGCTACTCTAACAATTTCACATCCTGCTTCTTCAAGTTTAAGTATTTGATTGACTGTTGCTTCTACGTCATGTGTTTTGGTATTCGTCATAGATTGGATAGCTATAGGATTGCCTCCTCCTATTTGAACACCACCAATATTAATTATTTTTGTTTCATTTCTTGTATACATCATCCAAAGATCCTCATTATATCATTATAAAGTACAAATACCATAAGTCCCATTAAAAGGACGAATCCAATAAAGTGTACCATCCCCTCTTTTTCTGGGTCAACTGGTTTACGCCTAATCATTTCAATTAAAGTAAAGACGATACGTCCACCATCTAATGCTGGAAGAGGTAGTAAATTAAAGACACATAAGTTTGCTGAAAGTATACCAGCTACATATAACAGATTCATAAATGCTGCTGTGAAACTTTCTTTCATGCCTTCATTCCATACGTCAGAAGTGATCTGTACAACGCCTACAATCCCTGCTAGCTGGTCTGCACCTAGCTTTCCTGTAATAAGATCAATAAAACTTTGGAAAACTTGTTTCACCACTACAAAGTTAGTCTTAAATCCATCTACAATCATACGTCCTATGTTTGTATGTGCACTGGTAGTTGAAAACCCAAATTTAGCTGTATTATCTTCCATGATTTGAGGCGTCAGATTGATATCCTGCTTCGCACCATTACTTTTCTCAATAGTAAAGGCATAGCTTTTATATGGATCGCTTACTTGATTTAGTATATCCTCTAAATCCTCTGTCTTATTCCCATCTACAGCAATAATACGGTCTCCTGCTTCTAAACCTGCTTCATAAGCCGGCAAACCTTCTTGAATAACTCTAATTTCATTGGTACTATACCCTAAATAACCAATAATAACAGTAAAAATCAGCCATGCGAGTAAAAAGTTCATTACTGCTCCAGCTATGAAAATGATGAATTTCTGCCATGGTTTTTTAGTCATCATAGAATTTTCTTCATAAGAGTCTCCAGACTCTCCTTCTATACTACAAAATCCACCTAGAGGGAGTGCACGTATAGAATATAAGGTTTCACCCTTTTGTTTGCTAAAGAGCTTAGGCCCCATTCCTATCGCAAATTCATTAACTCGTACTTTAAAAAAGCGTGCTGCTAAAAAATGTCCGAGTTCATGAATCAAAATAATAAGTGCAAACATTAATACAATCATTATGATTTTACTCACAGTTTTGCAACCTCCTGTCTACTGTATGCCCTTGCCCATTTATCTATTTCTAGAATTTCTTCAAGGCTTGGCTTACTTATACATATGTGGCGATTCATAACTTCATGAATCATTTCAGGAATTTGCAAGAAGCTTATTTCTCTTTGAAGGAATGCCTCTACAGCAACTTCATTAGCTGCATTTAAAACAGCTGGCATAGTGCCACCTATCTCTAAAGCATCATAAGCAAGCTGTAAGCAAGGGAATAAGTCTTTTTTAGGTACTTCAAAAGAAAGATTGCTCATTTTAGTAAAATCTAATTTAGGTATATAAGGTGTCATAGTACGTTCTGGATAATATAGCGCGTAGGCAATAGGATGTCTCATATCTGGCATACCAAGCTGAGCTATTGTTGAACCATCTATGTACTCTACCATGGAATGAATAATACTTTCCTTGTGTACAACAACATCAATCTGACTTAAAGAAACATCAAATAAATGTTTAGCTTCAATAACTTCAAGTCCTTTATTCATTAGACTAGCTGAGTCAATAGTAATTTTACTTCCCATACTCCAGTTAGGATGTTTTAAAGCTGCTTCAACCGTTACATTTTGAAGCATGTCCTTTGTAT
>JAHLFD010000272.1:0-11302 GCA_018883975.1 Candidatus Niameybacter stercoravium | reverse complement strand
AATAGACACTCTAATATGAGGTAGCTGATCTTTGTATTTATCCATCCATAATTCTTGTTTTGGTGCACCTAATGCTACAAGTAAAATGTTAGCATTACTGTTGTTAATCTCTTCAATAATGGCTGGAATATCCTCTTCTGTAAAATATCCGTCATGTGTCCCTACAATTTGAATACCAGGATAAGTGCTACGCATTTTCTCCGCTGCTAAATCAGCAACTCCTGGTTTACTACCGAAGAAATAATAACGATACCCTTTATCCACAGCTTGCTTCATTGTATTTTGCACAAGGTCAAATCCTGCTACACGTTCTGGCAAACTATCTTTCAAAATTTTTGAAGCAAGTACAACACCAATCCCATCTGGCACAATTAAATCTGCACGTTTCATAACGGCTTTAAACTCTGGATTATCCTTTGCCAGCATGACGATCTCAGGGTTTGGAGTAATAACAGTATGATACGTTGTAGAGTTTACAAATTCACTGATACGTCTTGTTGCTTCCTCCATGGTGATACGGTCTACTGGGACATCTAAAACATTAATAGTATCTCTCATGTTTACCTCCTAACCAAGCAGCTGCTTAATATATTCTGCTGGCAATTCTACTTTTTGTTCTTTCTCTTGGTTCATTTTGACAATACGTTCTTTTTCCTCTTCAAAATTATCCACAAGTCTATCAATATATTCTTTAAGTCTTGTAACATTTAAGTTATCCACATCTACGCAATATGGCGCTTTAACTTCATTTAAGAAGCTTGCAACTTTTGGGTCATAAGAAAGACCAATCATTGGTACACCTACTGCATGAGCCATAATGAGACTGTGGAGTCTCATACCTAATATAAAATCGAACTGAGATGTATAAGCTACTACTTCATCAATAGTCATTTCTTGACTAATGACATGAACATGTTCACCAAGGTCACTTGCAAGTTCCTCTGAAATGCTTAGATCTTCCTTATGATACATTGGCATAAGATAAAGGTCATATCCCTTATCTACTATATATTTTGATATCTCTTTTAGCTTATCCACAAGTTCCTTGTCATTTTTCCAAGGTCTAATATAAATCCCTACTTTTTTGCCTGCTACAAGATTTGGAGCAAGTTTATCCACAATTTCTGGTTTAGCTTTAATACCAAGCACTGGATCTATAGTAACTGTAATAGGCGCTTTCTTTACGCCTATTGTTTCAAGAAGGGCTTTAGACCCTTCATCTCTTACAAAAATTTGAGTCACTTTATTCCCTACTGTTTTAACGAGCCATTTACCTATACCTTTAGCAACCGGGCCTACACCTTGTGAATAGAATACTACAGGCTTTTTGTAGAACTGAGCAATTTTAACAATGCCTAAGTAATAAGGAATAACCTTATTACTTGTTACATCTTGTAGCAGACTTCCGCCGCCACTAATAAGTAAATCACTTGCTTTAATAGCTTTTGCAATATCTTTAATCTGCCACCTATTAATAGCCTCTACACCATAAAAAGCCTTTGTCTGACTTGGTGCGTTAGATAATACTGTAATGTGTACATCTGGCATATGCTTACGAAGTGCTGTAACAATGGATGAAAGTACTGCTTCATCCCCAATATTGTTAAAACCGTAATAGCCTGAAATAACTACTGATTTTTTACGATCCATTTATTCATCACCTTGCCTAATAGTTTAATCACATATATTGCTATCATACCAATTATTAGGCCAAATACAATACCGTAAGCACTTCTTATGAGAGAAATCATAACAGGTGTATGAATATGTGCATAAGTGTTAACTAAAGAAATTTGACCAATAATACCAAGTACAAGTAATGGAATATATTTTTCTTTATAACCGTAATAAAGCATAATAATCATAGCTGGATGTCCAATTAAGAACTCTTTTGTTCTTGGTCTTACACCAAGTGTTGTATCAAGGAACTGTCTAAAGGCAAGCTCAAAGCTTGAAATATTACCTGTATTACCTGTTCTTGATGTATAAATCATAAGTACAACGGCTGCAACTCCAAGTAAACCTAACGCAAGATAAGTTACTTTGTTGCTTAAAAGCTCTTTGTAATACTCAAAGTTTAACCCATGTCTTTGGTAGTAAGCGATCGCTACAACAAGAACAATAGGAAGAAGCATGGCTACTTTTACACCTGCAAAAATATCAATACCTAAGCCAAAGCTTGTACGAGAAATAGTACCAATAATAGTAAGGGCACCACCAAATGAAATGGCACATACTTTAAGGAAAGTTAAGATAGTATCTTTCATAGAACGCTCATTTACATCTAAGATACTTAGTACACCATAAGTTGGGAAGATAACTGCCCCAAAGAGTGCCATGAGTTTAAGACCTAAGTTTGGTGATAATTTAAGAAGTCCTGCATATCCAATAAGACCTAATGCACCTAAAATATAGCCTACCTTTGTCATCTCCATGCGGTCTAATAGAAGAACAAACATTAAGATAGATGCAATCCCTGCTAAAATACTTAAAATGTAGTTACCTACTGGTAAGTTATAAGGCTCTACAGCATCTGCTACAGTATAGCCTTTGCTCTCTGCTAAGCCTCTAAATGTTTGAATGTTCGTTGCTAAGAAGTTTGCATCTTTTTGAATATCTAAAGTATTTGGCATCTTAAATAAGAAGACACGTAAGTTACGTTCTGTAAGGGCTAACATATAACGATCCATAAGTCCGTCTGTTGTATATTGTTTAACTTGTGCATCCGTTACAGTATGAAGTCTTTCTACACCGAAAGCTGTACCGTTTTCACTACTTGCTTTTGCCAAGCTACCAAAACCTTTTTGTCTCTCGGAGAAGAATTCTACAAAGCCTAAGCCATGTTTTTTAACCATTTCAATAATTTGAGGATTGCTTGGTTCTACTATACGGCTATCTGCAAAGTAAATACTACCTATGTTTGGAATAGCCTCAATCTGCGCAATAAAGCTTGCAATAGATTCATCAGATACATGATCCCAAGATTTAACTTGTGGTAGAATTACATACCCTAAGTCTGCAGCAATTTGTAAGTCGCCATAATTATACCCTACGCCAAGTGTTGTTAAGATGCTCATAGGCACTGTTAACTCAATATAATCTTTGCCATCAATAACAGCTTTATAAGCACTAATCTCTTTAAGCGTTAAGTTATTGTAAATTAAATCAAAAGCCTCTTTGTCGTAAGCTTCGATATATATGTTAGAACGTTTAATATTTTCGCTATCTGGATATATTTTTTCAAGTTCATAGCCTTCATATACAGTCGCTCTACCTTGTTCTTTAAAGTTCATAAAGTCTGTCCCTGCAGCAGGAATAACTGTATTTTCTCTTACGAATAAAGCATTTGCACCTAAGTCCTTAAAATGCTTCAGTACATTTTCGATCGGTTCATTCGTCTGTTTCGCAATATTTAATATATCATTATAGCGAATAGCAATTTGTATATCTTTATAATCATTTTCTACATTAACGCGTTTTACACCTACAAATACGCATATAAGTAGGGATAAAATGATTAAACTACTTATTATAATTTTCGTCTGCTTTTTCATTTCTTCCTCCGTATGAAGCCATTATTATTGGATATTATACCCGCCTCGAACCATAACTATTAAATCTTTTGTGGCATAGATTCCTCTGCCATCTTCTCTTGGAATAATCACTAAATGATATTTAGGAATTTCACTTCCATCTAATAAATCTGTTCCTTCTGTCATATCTTGAAGGCCACCACCTTCACTTGCAAGAACCTTACCATTTCCAGAACGTACAATAATCTCTGTTCCTTGTTTACCTACAATGCTTTGTCCTGCTGGTACTGTTACAACCTCATAGCTAGTGCTTTCTTCTTTACCCATATTATTGATTTCTTGTGTTAATAGATCAATCATACTTGCTTGTACTTCAACTGTCTTTTGTAACTGTGTAACTTTGCTGTCTACATAGCTTTTTGTTACGAGCGGATCATTAGAGCTTCCTGCATCACCTTTAGCAGCATATACGCTTGAACCTACTACAAGTGTAGCAAGCATAATCATGCCAAGTTTTATTTTTTTTGTCATCGGTAAATCCCTCCTTTATTTATCTTTCATTTTGTCTTATAGATTTTTATTTTATAGTTTTATTTCATCAAGCTCTTACTTGATTCTTTTGCTATTTACTGTCATATACCTTTTTATAAACTTTCAGGCCTACACTCTTTATACTTATGAATCAAGTATCCTTTATCTTTCAAATTGTAAAAAATGGGGAGGGTATTGTAACCACTCCCCGCTTCTTACATCATTGATTCAAATGTATAGTAAATCTGTCCATCTACAACTTTGAAGAGTAAATATTCACCGTCTGTAAGTTTATCTGTTGGTGTAGCAAGGCCATTTAATCTTATGTATCTAATACCTTCTTCAAGTCGTACTTCTTTTGTCTGGCTTCCAGTTGTTACGACGAAGATGTTTTTACCAGTCTTTGCTTTATAATCTTTAAGGTAATCATGAAGTGCCTGTCCTTCTCTTGCATCATTAAACTGTGTAAGTGGGTTTCTACTCATGACTAAAATAATATTGTTTGGCTGTGCCATCTCTAAGGACTGTTTCAGCATATTCCACTGACTAGCACTTGTTTGGCGTATACCACCACCATCTGTTCCTGCAAAAATGAATTCTATATCTTTAAAGGCTACATCACTATAGCTATTTGCATACGTATAGAGTTCTTTTGTAATGGCTAGCGGTAAGTTGCTACTTGATGCCTGTATAATAGCTGATGCATCTTTGTTAAGCTTATCTGCCATCTTCTTAAGCGTTTCTTCACTATGTGTTAAGCCTGTAAGAGCTGTTGGGCCTGTTACTTTAACCACATACTGATTTCCTACTGGTGCTTGAAGACTTGGCTTATAAAGTGGGTCAAACTGATAATCTAAGCGTGTACTTGTACCTGCTAAATCTCTTTGCCCTCTTGTAATAGACACATGGTCTATATAAATTGCACTTGTACGTTTCTGTGTATTACCTGAAGTATAAGTATAAAGCTTTGTCATTTTAGCTGGGAGCTTCATATCTTCTGGTAAGTTGACACTCATATACTTCCATCCTTTATGACTTAAAGAATCAGCTAATTTTAAATAATGAACTTGCCCACTTGCATCTTCAACCTGTACTTTCAGTGTATCACCTTGTCCATTGGCATAAATCCACATGTTAAGGCTTCTTGCATCCTCCGGAATAACTACTGGCTTCTCAAATACTGTATAAGCAACTTGCTTATTGGCATCTTTATTAAAGGTATAAGTCATTTTAATGGCCTGATTACCGTGGTACTTAATTTCTTTAGAAGGTTCTACTTTTCCTTCTACAGCTTTACTGCTTGCTGCCCATTTACCTGTAGTCTCTTCAAAGGACTCAAGGGCTACTGTTGTCTCACCTACTACTACATTAAGTTTACCTGTAGCGCCCGCATAGGAAGCATTTAAACGGTCTACACTACGCTTGGTACTTGTTATGCTATTACCAGCTGCAGTTACTTTACCATTCTCACTTGTCCACTTAATCTTTTCTGCTGTAATAGGTACTTTATACCCCTCTTGGTCTACACCATATACCTGAACCTGTTTTGTAGTCTGCTCATTCATTTGCAAAGTAGCTGGTTCTATGATTAAACCTGTTGGCTTTGTGACTTTAAGCTCAGCTGTTCCTGTCACATCGCCTGCTGTTACCATAATAAGGGCATCACCTTGTGATTCAGGTGTGAAATTAAGCCCATTAAAACTGCCTGTGACACCAGCTACCTGAATGCTTACATCTTTACTACTTAAAGCTACCGAATTACCATTCTCATCTACACCTTTTAGTATAAGCGGAACGCTCTCTCCTACAAAAGTACGTTCTCTTGAAGGCTCAATAATAATTTTAGCCAGCTCACCTTGTGGCATAGTTGAAAATACACCTATACCATTAGCTACATTTCTTTGAGAACCACCTGATGGTTTATTTTGAAGCGTAAGGTTCATATCTCCCTCATTTCTCACAACCATAGTTGTAGAGCCACCACCATCTAAATACATAGCATCTTTAGCACCTAGCTCTTGTAAAATCTTAATAAGATCTGTGTGGTTAGCACCTAAAGACTGATTGGTTCTACCATCAATAGTAATGAGTAATACTTCATTTGGTGTATAAGTATTCGCTACAATAGTACGAGGTTCTTTTTTATCTCCAGATACTTTATGAGCTTGACCTTGGTAGGCTTGTCCATTTTTAAGAATAAGACCACCTCCGCCAATACCCATTTGTAAATCACTAACTGATTCTACAATTTCATTATTAAGTGTAATAACTTGCTGGAGTACGATTTCACTACCTTCTTCTAAATAAGGTATGTATTTATTAAAAGTATCGCCACTAATCATAATAGCATAGGCGTCTTTTGGTATTTCTACTATTTCATTTAATCCTGATATGTAACTTACTGTATCATCTTCAATAAGAACCGTATAAAGGCCTACTTGCTGATACTTGCTGATAAGTGCTGCATTATTTACATAGTAAGTTCTATCAATAACAAAAGGTGTTCGGATACTAGATGGCGTTTTATTATAACTTGATAAGTCAAAAGCTTTCTGTCCATCTGTTTCTACCCACATTTTCACACTATAGTAATCCATAGAAGCCTGACCTTCTTCATCTACTATAAGTGTTCCCATATATTTTTGTGGTCCTAATGTGTAGTAATCATTATGATAAGCATTGTTAAGGCTCCCCTCACTAATAGAAGGCCCAAATGCCGGTGTCTTCGTACTCATATCAAAGTAGTCTGCATTAACTGCTGCTAAAGCACCTGCACTAGTCGCTAAATTCATAATTGTATTACGTTCTCCTAAAACAGAAGACTGTATAGGCTTTAATACCACATTATCATTGCTTAAATCAATTTTTAAGATATTTAAATCTTGCCAGCCACTATCTGTCAGCACTTGTTTAGAAATATGTGTTGCCCCATTTGTTACAGTTTGAGACTGAGTAATCTCATGGAGTACCGCACCATAAGTGCTATAAGTACTTCCTAAGGCTACACTCCCTATCATAAAAGATAGTAATAATTTTCTTGCCTTCATTTCGTCCCCTCCTTAACTGCCTTCTTTATAATTTATTACTTTATTCTATATTGCTTCTAATCTACTGCTTACAGCTTATTATTTTATAATATGTTGTTTTTACTATACTACTTCTAATCTACTGCTTGCAGACTATTGCTTTATAATCTATTCTTTTATAGCTTATGTTTTATTCTACACTTGTTTCTATATCAGTTCCTATTACAATTTGAATATCTGTGGCAATGGTTTCATCTTGTGTAATTTGTGCATTTGGATAATAAGTTAAAAACTGCTTAGCTTTTGTTTCATCTTTAGCAATCACCATAGTTGTGACTACATCATGTGTTTGATAATTCCCAACTTCACTTACTGTATAACCTTGTTCTACAAGCTGGTCACGAGCACGCCCTGCCGCACCTGTAATACCGCTTCCATTTAGGATAGTAATAGATACCTCTTTATCTACCACCACTTCCTCTTCTACAGGTTCCTGCCCTGCAGG
The DNA here is from genome assembly GCA_018883975.1 of Candidatus Niameybacter stercoravium. Lineage (GTDB taxonomy): Bacteria > Bacillota > Clostridia > Lachnospirales > Cellulosilyticaceae > Zhenhengia > Zhenhengia stercoravium. The sequence goes on along the minus strand of JAHLFD010000272.1, from coordinate 3,707 downwards.
TACAGTATCAAAGAATACTTCTTGGATTACTGCATCCAGTTCATTTAAATCTGGGAAGAAATAAGATGTACGCCCTTCATAGCGACCCTCTCCCGGAAGAACATGGAAAGATATATTCTCACCATCAAAGTTATTAATATACTGATAATACTGTGGAAGCTCAGTTAAACTCGCATCTGTTGTAATAGAATTAAAAACAATACTTATGAGTTTCGGAATCTTAGTAATAATGGAAGGGCTAAGCACTTTATCTGCAAAAGCTTTTAAAAATGCTTGCTGAGCTACTACACGATCTTCATCTCCTCTTGGATAGCTTCTAAAACGCACAAACTGTTCTGCTTTATCACCGTCTAAATGTTGATAGCCTTCTTTTAAATCAATGAAAAGATCCCCAGCATAGTCAGTGTGTTTCATATCTTGTGGTACATAAAGATCTACCCCACCAACTGCATCTACGATTTCATTAAACGCTTTAATATTAACAATTACATAATTATCAATTGTCACGCCTAGCATACGTTCTAACTCATTAATGGTGAAATCTCTAATATTCTCAATACCACCATAAGCTGTCATCTCATTAATCTTAGATACAGATACGACTCTTTTTCCTAAATCACGTAGACTTTGTTGTTGTTCTTCTGACCAAGTTACTTTTGTATCCCTTGGTACTGAAAGTACTTTTACCTTATTGGTTTCACTGTTAAAGTTGACTACGAAAATAACGTCCGTTCGGTACCCATCTTTATCTACACCAAATACGGCAACATTCTTATAGATATCCTCTACCTTCTCTTCTTTCTTTGTAGTACCTTGAGTCTTTCCAGGTTTATTACTTGTACCATCTTCTTTAAAGAAGTAATTATAACAGCCAACTAAACTTACAATGGCAATAATACATATTAAACCTGTACCTAGCATGGCTCTTAAAAAGGTCCTTGCCAGCTTTTTCTTCTTATTCAACTTTTTCTTAGTACCTTTAGTACTCATTCGTTCCACTCCCTGTGTCGAAAATTTTATCCATTTCATGCCAAATTAAATTGTAATTATACATCATGCATTATAATAGCACAAAATCTGGCAAAAATAAATTATCTCTCTCCAGCATTTTTTTATCTTTTCTATTATAGACTCAATTTATGAACAAAATAAATAAAAGAGATATCAATATTTTGACATCTCTTTAAAAATGATACTTATTTTATTAAAAGAAAAGCTCCTGTACTAAAGTACATATCGCATCTAAATCTGGGAAGAAATAAGAAATATTATTCTCCTCATGTGCTTCTCCAGGTAATACGCTAAAATGTAGCTTATCCATACTAAATTCTTTTAAATAAGGATAATACGTCGGAATCTCAGTTAATCCTATATCTGTCTTAATAGATGTGAATAAAATAGGTACGATTTTAGGAATTTTAGTAATTATTTCAGGCGACAACACTTTCTTTGCAAAAGCTTCTAAAAACTGCTGCTGTGCTTCTATTCTACCTAAGTCTCCTGTAGGATAACTCCTAAATCTTACAAATTGCTCTGCTTTCTCCCCATCTAAAACCTGCACACCAGGATAAAGGTCAATATGTAAACCTTGGCTATAATCGTCCTTCTTCATACGTTGCTTAACCTCTACTTCTACGCCGCCAATAGCATCCACAATCTGTCTAAAAGCATCTAAATTGACTACAACATAATGATCAATCTTAACGCCTAACAACTTTTCTATTGTAGCAATGGTTAGAGGTCTTATATCATCTATACTTCCCCAGCTTGTCATCTCATTAATTTTACTGACACTCACCCACTGGTGTGCTTTAGGCAATATACTAGTCTGCTCCTTAGTCCATTCAACCTTTGTATCACGTGGTATAGAAAGTATATTTACTTCATTGGTTTCACTCTTAAAATGTGCCACTAAAATAACATCTGTCAAACTCCCTGCCTTATCTGTTCCAAAAATAGCAACTGTTTTGCTGTTATCTTTCTGAACGACACTAGGCTGTATAGTTTCCATCTTAGCTTCTGGCGTTTCTTGTGGCTCTATGCCTTCATCTTCTGCTTGATGGACACTTGTATCGCCCTTCTCATACACAAAAGCATGATACGCCGTTACTCCTGCTATAGTGATCATTCCGCATAATACAAAAGTAATCAGTGCTGCTATCAAAAAGATTTTAAGTCCTGCCTTCTTTCCACTCAAACGAGACATTTTATAACTCCCCCTAGTTTATTGTTCATTCCTTATGTTATCCCTTATAATGTGTGGCTTTTTATGTTACTATAATTTAGGAATACTTTCATTTCAGTATACTATACACATATTTTATTGTAAATATTTTATATATTCCAACATTAAAAGGAGATAACACATGTTAAAAATAGGTTCTCATGTTTCTATGTCTGGCGGCCTTTTAGGCGCGGCTAAAGAAGCTTATTCTTACGGTGCAAATACCTTTATGATTTATACAGGTGCACCTCAAAATACAAAACGCTCTCCTATGGAGAAACTTAAAGTTAAAGAAGGACAAGCTTTTATGAAAGCTTATGGTCTAGATGACATTGTCATCCATGCACCTTATATCATCAATCTTGCTTCATGCAAAGAAGATACTTATCAGCTTGCTCGTGACTTCTTAAGACTCGAAATTGAACGTACAACTGAGATGGGCTCTAACTACCTTGTACTTCATCCAGGTTCTTTCACTACAGAAACACTTGAATATGGTATACAACGTATTATTGACGGCCTTAACGAGGTTATTACAGAAGATACTAAACCTTTTATCTGTCTTGAGACAATGGCGGGTAAAGGAAGTGAAGTAGGTCGTAACTTTGAAGAACTTAAAGCCATCATTGATGGTGTTAAATATAGTGATAAAATCGGTGTCTGCTTTGATACTTGCCATGTACATGATAGTGGCTACGATATCATTAATAACTTTGATGAAGTTATTGCAGAATTTGACCGCATTATTGGTCTTGATAAACTAAAAGTCTTCCATATTAATGGCTCTTTAAATGTGCGTGGCGCACGCAAAGACCGTCATGCTAATCTTGGTGCTGGTGAAGATAATCCAAAAGGTAAAGATCATATTGGCCGTGAAACACTTTATAAAATTGTTCATCACCCAGCTGTACAAGGTAGACCTTTCATTTTAGAAACACCTTGGCTTGATAAAAAAACTAACTTATATAAAGAAGAAATTGCTTATTTAAGGGGCGATGGCAGTGAACTTTAATGACGAAATCGTTCTTGTTACAGGTTCTTCTAGAGGCATAGGCCTTTCTATTGCCTACCACTTCGCTAAAGCAGGTGCTACTGTCATTCTTAATGGTGCACATAATAAGGAAGCTTTAGATCAGGCAACTGCTTCTTTTAAGGAGGAATCTCTTAAAGTGTATAGCTTCTTAGGCGATGTATCTGAGTATACTAGTGCAAAGGCACTTTTTGACTTTACCTATACAGAACTTGGCAGCTATCCTACCATTGTCATAAACAATGCAGGAATCAGCCATGTAGGACTCTTTACAGATACAACACCAGCTATATGGCATAAGGTGATGGAAACTAATATGACTTCTGCCTATAACTGCTCTCACTTAGCAGTACCTTCTATGATTAGTCAGCACAAAGGATGCATCATCAACATCTCTTCTATCTGGGGTAATGTAGGTGCCTCCTGTGAAGTGGCTTATAGTGCTAGTAAAAG
>JAHLFD010000271.1:0-9507 GCA_018883975.1 Candidatus Niameybacter stercoravium | reverse complement strand
CGATTACCTTGTACACGATAGGCATCAAATACAACAATGATTTTACATTTCTTAATGCCTTGATAGTTAGTAAGGCACTCCAGTAATTTAATTCTAGCACCATCCATATTATCCTGTGCTAGGTCTCTAAGCTCTGGCCATGCAAAGATAATATTATATCCATCTACAAGAAGATACTCTTCTTTGGAGCCTCTTGGCCTACTTGTATAAGTAACAGGTTCAAAATAAGCCTGGCGTCCTGCCTTACGTTTTTTCCAAACTGATTTTTCTCCTTGGTTAGCATAAAAAGTTTTATTGAGTATTTGGTCAATCTCTTCTAAACCAATCCACTCTTCTTCTACAAATGTCTCTTGGTTCTTCTCTACTTGCTGTGAGGCTTCTTTTTCATCCTTTAAGTAACCCTCAATATGCATATAGTCTTTTACTTCATCCCAACCAACTAAGAAGCCAGCCCCATGCGCACAAAATACAGAGCCTGTTGGATTTTCTATGTCTCTTTCAGAATCATAGCCTATACCCTCTATGACTTCATCTGCATTATGACAAGGTTCATACCCCTTTAAACTACAAAATAGTCTGCCGTGTCCCTTAGTATAAGCAATAACCTCTTTCTGATAGTTTCTCATGGTTACAACAGGAGCACTGCCTACAAGTACTGCAGTTTCACCATCTGTCTGAGAGATTTCACATGTCCCCTGCATTTTCTCAATATCCGTCATGGCACGCCCTACCATTTTTTCAGGTAGTTCTAATTGGAAGGCATAGTAAGGCTCTAACAATACAGACTTTGCCTGCTTTAATCCTTGTCTCACTGCACGGTAAGTCGCTTCTCTAAAGTCACCGCCTTCTGTATGCTTTTTATGTGCGCGTCCTGCTACTAAAGTGATTTTCATATCTGTAATGGGGGAGCCTGTAAGGACACCCTTATGATCTTTCTCCTCTAAATGAGATAGCACAAGTCTTTGCCAGTTTCTTTCTAATTCATCTTCACTACAGCTTGATGCAAACTGCACACCGCTTCCTACCTCTGCGGGTTCTAATAATAAATGCACCTCTGCATAATGTCTTAAAGGTTCAAAGTGGCCCACGCCTTCTACTACATTTGCAATGGTTTCTCTATAAAGAATTCTTCCTGAGTCAAAAGCTACACGCACGCCAAAGCGCTCCTCTATAAGACTTTGTAAAATTTCAATTTGAACTTCTCCCATAATCTGTGCCTGAATTTCTTGAAGCTCCTCATCCCATACAATATGAAGTTCTGGTGATTCTTCTTCAAGCTGACGTAACTTAGGGAGCATAACTCTTGGGTCGTAGCCTTCAGGCAGTAAAATTTGATAAGAAAGTACAGGTTCTAGGAGGGGCGTACTTGAAGCTTCTTCTATCCCTAGTCCCTCTCCTGGCCTGGTCTTAGTAAATCCTGTTACCGCGCATATAGCACCTGCCTCTACCTCATTCACAGCTTCAAATTTCTGTCCTGAATAGATACGAATCTGATTGACTTTCTCTTCCCAATCCCCATTAGCTAAGGACTCTTTGACTTTAAGACTTCCACCTGTAATCTTCATATAAGTTAGGCGATTGCCTTGTTCATCTCTTACTATTTTAAATATCTTTGCACCAAATGCCTCTTCATAAGAAGGTATCTGCGCATACTTTACAATGCCTTGCATGAATGCTTCTACACCCTCTAATTTTAATGCTGAACCAAAGAAACATGGGAATACCTTACGCTCTTTAATACCTTTTGCAATTTGCACAGTATGAATCTTGCCCGTTTCTAGATAGCTTTCCATAAGCTCTTCATCACACATGGCCAGCTGGTCATAAAAGTCCTCGCTCTCCTCTTGTCCAAATTCAATACAACCATCATTTAAACGTTTTTTTAATTCTTCTAGTAATTTTTCCTTATCCGTTCCTGGTTGATCCATTTTGTTAACAAATAGGAAGACAGGTATTTGATACATGGTGAGTAAGCGCCATAAAGTTTGAGTATGCCCCTGCACACCATCTGCGCCACTAATAACCAAGATTGCATAATCTAATACCTGAAGTGTTCTCTCCATTTCAGCAGAAAAGTCTACGTGCCCTGGGGTATCTAACAAGGTCAGCCTAGTATCTGCCACCTCCAACATAGCCTGTTTAGAAAAGATGGTAATCCCCCTTGCCCTTTCTAACTCATAAGTGTCTAGATAAGCATCCTTATTGTCTACCCTCCCTAACTTTCGAATTTTACCGCTTAAATAAAGCATACTCTCTGATAAGGTGGTCTTACCCGAGTCTACGTGTGCTAATATTCCAATGACTAATTTTTTCATATGTTATTTCAAATCCTTCACTATTGTTGTCTATCATTAAATCCTAACTCTCTTAGGTCTATTTATTGAATCTCTTATTCTTATCATACCAGTAAGCTTAGATTATGACAATTCGTCTCACTTAACTCCTTGTCGCTTTATTTATTCTATACGTTAAATAAGTTTATACACTTCTGCTATCTCTGTCAAAATAAAAACAACTTAAAGCAATCATACTTTAAGCTGTTTATTCTCTATGATTAAATTAATAAAATACTTTAAGTAAAGGAAACTTAGGATGGCTTTTATTATACCTTATAAAGCTTCTTATAAAACTTATACACTTTAAGACTTATTTGCTGAACATTTAGCCGCATCAATAGCCAGTACAATCATAAGACAAATTAAGGCATTTTCAGGCTGAGCCACTTCAATGGTATAGGTATCTGTAAAATTGAAAAGTTGTTTTGAAACCCATGCTACAGCAGAGCCACCCTCTGTTATTTCATAATCCCAATCAAAAAAATCACCTGTTACATTCCATCCATTATAGTCCAAGGAAAAAGAAGGTTTAAAAAAGGTAAACTCCTTTTTGATATCTCCTACATAATTATCTCCTAAGTATATACGAAATCTTGGCATCCAAGTGAATACCTCTTCTTTCAATGTAGCAATATGTTCTTCTTTGGCATTATAGACTTCTAGACAATGTCCCCATGCCATCTTTCCTTTAACTGTATATAAGACGCTCCCATCCTCCCCATAGATATCATAACTATCAAACCATGAGAAAAAACGTTGTTTAAAAAGCATTTTCATATTTAAGCCCTCCTTCCTATAGTATACTCCTATTTCTATTATAACTTATAAATGAATTTATTTCATAAGTTCCTTTAATGCAGCTGCTGCTACTGCAAAAGTCTTGACGCCACTTGGCGGTAATGTTTGATAACGCTCATCTAGCTCAAAGTTCTCTAATCCTTGGAATTGACCAAGATGAGGCTCTAAGGATAAGAAACCCTCATATCCTCTATGTTTAAGGTTATCTAAAATGACTTTTACATTGCCTATACCATATCCTGCGGGTACGACATTTCCTTCTTGATCTGCATCTTTAATGTGTATGTAGGCAATGTAGTCTTTTAATAATGCATAAGCTTCTATAGTATCTTGACCTACCTGAACAAAATTGGCTGGATCAAAAGTTACTTTTACAAAATCACACTTTAATGTCTCTATGAGTTTTAAACATCTCCTGGCAGTATCTCCATAAATATTTTTTTCATTTTCATGAAGTAATATCATTCCCGTTCCTACTGCAGCTTCAATATAAGCTCTCCATCTTCTTATCACTTCTTGGAAAGAATCTTCGGGGTTTTTATCTTCTGGTATAAAGAAACTAAACATACGTATATAACGTGTATCTAATATCTTCGCGATTTCTAATGTATGTTTAAATTTATCAAGTTCAGCTTCAAATGGATCCTCTATTCCAATTTTCCCAATAGGAGAGCCTATTGCTGATACCTGAAAACCTCTTATTTCTAGTTGTTTTTTAATTTCTTTTGTCTCTTCTAATGTAAGGTCTGCAACATTTTTTCCGTTTACGCCACGCATTTCAATGAACTTAATGTCATGTGTATCTAGTACATCCATTTGAGTTTTTAAATCCATATGAATCTCATCGGCAAAAGCTGATACTATAAATTGGCTCATCTATTATTCTCCTTCTCCTAAACTCCATATGTTAATTGGCTATCAATAATAAACTTAGACATTAAGGTAATTTTTAATATTATTAAAGCAAATATCTTCTACTATCTTACCCATCATCTCTAAATCGTTAGGTATTTCACCTTGTTCCATCCATTTGCCAATAAGATTGCAAAGGATTCTTCTAAAGTACTCATGTCTTGTAAAAGACAGAAAACTTCTAGAATCTGTTAACATCCCTATAAAGTTTCCAAGAAGACCTGTGTTACCTAAATCTTTAAGCTGCGTTATAATGCCATCTTTGTTATCATTAAACCACCAAGCCGTTCCAAATTGCATTTTCCCAGCTACACTATCTGAACTAAAGTTTCCTATCATGGTTCCTACTATCATATTGTAAATAGGATTTAAGGTATATAGAATCGTCTTAGGCAATCCATCTTGTCGTTCCATCTCATTTAATAAGCCTGATAATTTACCTGCTATTTCCCCATCCCTAATCGAGTCAAATCCTGTATCTGGTCCAATCTTCTTAAACATCTTTTGACTATTATTACGCATAGCACCTAAGTGAAGTTGCATCGCCCACCCATGTGATTCATAGGCTTTGGCTAAAAAGATCATTAAATAAGTTTTATAACCTTCTACTTCTTGACTGGTTAAAGGCTCCCCTCTTAGGGCCTTTTCTAATATGAACGCTGCTTCACGCTCTTCTATAGGACCATAAGGAACCATTGAAAGTGAATGATCCGATAAACGGCAGCCACAATCCTTAAAATAATCTATTCGTTTTAAAAGCGCCTCTTTTAAAGCTTTTAAACTTTTAATTTCAATTCCACTTATTTTTGATAATGCCTCTATATAGCCTCTAAAATCTTCTTGTTCTATATTTAATACTTTATCTGGTCTAAAGGTCGGTGCTACTTTTGTAAAACACTTTCCTTCTTCTTTTAGATACTTATGAAATTCTAGTGAATCTATAGGATCATCTGTTGTGGCTATATAATAAACATTCATCTTCTCTAGCAATTTTCGAACACTAAAATCTTCTGATTGAATGACTTTATTACAAGCATCCCAAATTTCCTTAGCAGTCTTTTCACATAAAGGAGTATGTATATCAAAATACCTTTGTAGTTCTAAGTGCGTCCAATGATATAATGGATTACCAATGGCTTTTTCTAATGTTTTTGCATAAGCTATGAACTTTTCATAGTCACTTCTATTTCCTGTTATATAGTCCTCGGGAATGCCACCAAGGCGCATAGCACGCCATTTATAATGGTCACCATACAGCCATAACTGCGTAATATTAGTATACTTTTTATCCTCCCAAATTTCTTTTGGACTTAAATGGGAATGATAATCACAAATGGGCATATACTTAGCATACTCCATAAATAAGTGCTTGGCAGTCTCTATCTCTAATAAAAAGTTATGGTTCATAAAGGTTTCCATCTATCTCACATCCCACCGACTATTATAAGTTCCTTGTAAATCAGAAATTTTAGAAGTGACTTCAGGCTTAACCTTAGAATCTGCAATCTTTTCTTGTAACTTTTCTAAGTAAAGATCTGCATTGATTGGGAGTTCTACAGATTGACCTAGCCAACTTGAAAGATGAATGGCATTAGAAATCGTTAAGCCTCTAATAGCTTCCTCTCCTGGTGCAATCAATTTTTCACCATATAAAATAGCATTAGTAAAGTTTTGTAATATACCATTATGCCCAGTCTCTACACCTTCTCCCTCCACGTTGTGTACATTCATTTTAGGGCTTCCAAATCCTTCCTGGGTAGTAAAACAGTACTCTCTCTCTCCTTGCTCTAATTCATAAAATTTAAGTACGCCTTCTTCAATAACAGCTTTTCCTCTATCTCCTGAGATTTCTAAGCGATTTGTTCCAGGACATTCCCCTGTTGTGGTAATAAAGACTGCAGTTGCGCCGTTGTCATATTCCGCATAAGCTGTTACATCATCTTCTACTTCGATGTGATGATACTTTCCTATAGTCGTAAAGCCAGTGACTTTAGAAGGCATCCCAAATAACCATTGCCATAAATCTAAGTTATGTGGACATTGATTAATCAGTACACCGCCACCTTCTCCTGCCCATGTGGCACGCCAGCTTCCTGAATCATAATAAGCTTGTGTACGGTACCAATTGGTAATAATCCATACACAACGTTTAAGCTCTCCTAGTTTGCCTTCATCGATTAATTTTTTTAATGCTTTATAAAGAGGATTGGTTCTTTGATTATAGACTACACCAAATACAGTTCCTGCTTCCTTTGCAGCAGCATTCATGGCTTCTACTTGTTTCGTATAAACACCTGCTGGCTTTTCCGTTAATACATGGAGCCCTTTAGAAAATCCATAAATTGCAATATCCGGATGAATATAATGAGGTGTTGCAATAAGCACCGCATCAATGCTCCCACTCTTAATCATTTCTTTATAGTCTGTAAAAAGAGCTATCTCCTCACCTAAATTTTCTTTAGCCCAAGTTCTTTTATGTGCATCAATATCACATACTGCTGTTAACTTAAGACCTTGTATTCTTCCATCTACAATATTTTTGGCATGAACACTCCCCATGTTCCCAATTCCTACAATGCCTATTCTCACTTCATTCATTATTTAACACCTACTTTCCTTAGATTCACAAAACTTCTTTCTAAACAATTAAAAGGATCTTCTCCATTACAATCGTCTTGTTCAATCATGGCATAAGCAATATGCGCTATCTCACATGCCGCTATAATTTCATCAAAACATAAATTACCTTCCATAACAGGTACCATTATTTGCTTATGCCCCTTCATTGTCAGATCTTTAAAATGGCAGGCTACGACTCTATCTTTTAAAGCAATCAGTTGTTTTGCAGCATTGATGCCTGCAAATTGAATCCAAAAAGTATCAGGTATAAATCCCCATAATGCTGGATCAGTTTCCTGGATAAGTACATCATAAGCTAATTTTCCCTCAAACTTTTCAAATTCGAATCCATGATTATGATAATGAAGCTTCATTCCCCTAGCTTGAAGCTTTTTAGCTACCTCTGTATAGTCCTTAATGAATTTCCTAATGCCTATTAGGTCTCTTTCATATCCTTGCGGCATAGACCCTATGCCAATATGTTGACAGCCGTAAATCTCATGTTTTTTGATAACATCTTCTGTATCTTCTAATATTTGTTTTGGATTTGTATGCGTAATAACAATGCCCAGCTTATGTTCATCTGCTAAGGCTCTTACCTTATAAGGATCTATATTACCGATCCCTGATACTTGTATCCATTCAAATCCTATCTGTGCTAATTTCTTAAACGATAACTCAAGTGCCTCTTCTGTTTGCGTATAGTCCCTAATAGTGTAAAGCTGCGCACCTACTCTCATTACCTATTTCCCCCTCCATATACAGATTTACTTTTTTGAATACCTTCTATAAGTCCATTAATATACACTGCACCTAGTGCTCTATCATAAAGTCCATATCCTGCTCTTCCTGTCTCTCCCCAAATCATTCTGCCATGATCTGATCTATAGTAGCCGTCAAAATCATAATCTACATAGGCTTTTACAATTTTATAAAAATCCAAGGAACCTTTTTCAGATAAATGTCCTATCTCCTTAAAGTGTCCTTCTTTTTCCACCAGTATATTTCTTAAATGTGTAAAATGAATACGTTGTTTTTCTTGACCAAAGTATTCAATCATCTTTACAACATCATTTTTCAAATCACATCCTAATGAACCTACACATAGGGTAATACCATTATAGGGGCTATCATATAACGCAATGAGGCGCTTTAAGCTTTCAAAGTTTGTCATAATACGAGGCAAGCCTAAAATGCTCCAAGGTGGATCATCTGGACGAATAGCCATCTTCACATCTTCCTCTTCACAAACAGGTATAACTGCCTTTAGAAAATACTCTAGATTCTCCCATAATTTTTCTTCATCAATACTCTGGTACTGCTCTAAAAGTGCCTTAAGCGTATGCTCTTCATAAGAAGTATCCCATCCTGGAAGCTTCAATTTTCCAAGACTTGGGTCTAGTGCTTTAATTTTATCTGCTTCAAAAATTAAAGTTGTAGAACCATCTGGTAATACATAATTTAAGTCACTACGTGTCCAGTCAAATACTGGCATAAAATTATAGCAAATTGTTTTGATACCCGAGCGTCCTAAATTTCTAATGGTTTGCTTATAATGCTCAATATAGGTATCTCTTTCAGGCAAACCCATTTTTATTGCTTCATGTACTGGTACACTCTCTATCACACTAAGTTCTAAATGATGTGCTTCTACTCGTTTCTTTAACTGTTGTATTTTTTCAATAGGCCATACTTCTCCTACAGGTATGTCATAAATGGCACTTACAATGCCATACATTCCTGGTATCTGAGCAATGTATTCCAGCTTAACTGGATCATCCTCTCCATACCATCTAAAAGTCATCTTCATACTTTAGCCCCCCTATACACCTGAATAAGCTGAAAAAGCACCATCTACTGGCAGGACCACCCCATTTACAAATCCTGATCCCTGCTCACTTGCTAAAAATAATAACGCACCTAATAATTCATCTGGCTCGCCAAATCGGCCCATGGGCGTGCTCTCTATAATTTTATGTGCTCTTTGCGTTAAACTCCCATCTTCATTCAATAAAAGTTTTTCATTTTGCTTCGTGAGAAAAAATCCTGGTGCCAGAGCATTGACCCTTATGCCTAGTTTTGAAAAATGAACTGCAAGCCACTTGGTAAAATTACTTACAGCTGCTTTGGCGCCTGAATAAGCTGGAATCTTTGTAAGTGGTGTAAAAGCATTCATAGAAGAAATGTTAATAATACTACATCCCTTCCTCCCAATCATATCTTTAGCAAACTCTTGAGTTGGCAGCAACGTTCCTAAAAAATTCAGATTAAAAACAAACTGTATACTCGTATCATCTAAATCAAAAAAGGTTTGCACTTCCTGGTCTACTAGGTCTTCTTCAAATAAATACTCCTTTGTAGTAGTCCCTTTAGCATGATTGCCTCCTGCCCCATTTATGAGTAAGTCACATTTGCCAAAAGTTTTTAATACAACTTCATGTGCCCTTTTTAAACTCTCCTTATCCAGTACATCAGCCTCTATGCCCATAGCTTCTTTTCCTTCTGTTTGTATTTGAATAGCAAGCTCATCTACACTGCTTTTATTAATGTCTAGCAAAGCTACTTTAGCCCCACATTCTGCTAGCGCCATGGCCATTCTTTGGCATAAAATACCTCCTGCTCCTGTTATAACAATCACTTTATCTTCTAAACTTACATAAAAAGGAATTTGCATTATTGGCCCCCTATTTACTTTTAATAAAATAACAGCTTAAAAATTATGTTATAATAAATTAATTGATAATTCTTTATGTTAAATCTATTATTTTCTTCATTATAGATCAATTGAATATGCCTTTAATAGTTTAATATTGGCATAAAACTGGCAAAAATTGCTCTAGGA
>JAHLFD010000270.1:0-31945 GCA_018883975.1 Candidatus Niameybacter stercoravium | reverse complement strand
TGTATAAGAGACAGCTTCAATACCTTTCCAATAACTTTCAGATGTGTATGTACCATCCATTACAGATTGAATAGCTTCTATATAATATGGTCCCCAATTCCAAACAGCACTTGTAAGGTTAGCATTTGGTGCTACAGCACTCATATCTGCATGGTAACCAATTGACCAAACACCTTTTTCTTCAGCAGCTTGTTGTGCACCTGCTGCATTTTGATGTTGTGCAAGTACGTCACATCCCCCATCTATTAAAGCAGAACCTGCTTCTTTTTCCTTTGCAGGATCATACCAAGCATTTGTCCATGAAACTTTAACTGTAGCTTCTGGATTAATTGCTTTTACACCAAGAGCGAAAGCATTAATACCACGTACAACTTCTGGAAGTGGCATAGCTGCTACATAACCAATTTGATTTGTTTTAGTTTGAAGACCTGCTACTAACCCTGATAAGTATCTAGCATCTTCAATTTTGCCAAAGTAGTTAGACATATTTTCTGCTGTTTTATAACCTGAACAATGGAAGAATGTTACTTCTGGGAACTCTTTTGCTAACTTCTCAATATAATCCATATATCCAAATGATGCTGCAAAGATAACATTACATCCTTGATCAATCATATCTCTTGCTACCTTTTCAACCTCTTGAGTTTCTGGCACCGATTCTTTATAAAGTGTTTCAATACCAAGTGTAGCTTCTACTGCAAGACGGCCTTCATTATGAGATTGTGACCAACCACCATCGGCTACTGGTCCCATAAAAATGAAGCCTGCTTTTACATTTTTTTCATTATTTTCTGTTGCTGCTACTTCATTACTTGGTTTTCCCTCTGTAGTTCCGCCACTTTGTGCGCATCCTGTTAAAGCAAAAGTAAGTGCTAATGTAAGTGCTAGTGCTTTTTTAAGACCTTTTTTAAACATTTTCTTATCCCCTTCTATTGTTCCTAACATTTTTTTATTTTTCAAAACGAATGTTCGACTTTGTATCCTCATTATAATACCTAATATTTTTAAATTCAAGTAAATTTTTTATTTATTTCTATTTTAAATGATAAAATAATAAAAAAAGAGCAGCCTAAGCTGCTCATTTTCTATATTACATTTTATTAGCTCTTCTTCTATCGCCTTCGTTTAAAATACGTTTACGTAAACGAATAGCATCCGGTGTCACTTCTACTAATTCATCATCTTCAATAAATTCTAAGGCTTCTTCTAAGCTAAATACTTTTGGAGGTGTAAGTTTAACCGCATCATCAGATCCTGAAGCACGTGTATTGGTAAGTTTTTTGTTTTTACATGCATTAACAGTCATATCTTCTCTTCTTGAGTTCATACCAATAATCATTCCTTCATATACTTCTGTTGCTGGTGGTACGAATAAAATTCCACGGTCTTCAAGATTGTTAAGTGCATAAGCCATAGTTGTACCTGGCTCTTGTGCAATAAGTGCACCATTTGCTCTTCTTGGAAGCTCACCAACGTATTCTGTGTAACCTTCAATACGTCTAACAAGTGTTGCTTCACCACGAGAATCTGTAATAAGTTCACTTCTGAATCCTAAAAGACCACGTGTTGTACAAAGGTATTCAATACGTACATAACCATTTTCTGGTTCCATACTTTGCATCATACCTTTACGCATGTTAAGGTTAGCAATAGCTGCACCTGAATATTGCTCTGGAAGTGTAATAATAACACGTTCAACTGGTTCTACAAGTTTACCATTTTCATCACGGTGCATAATAACTTCTGGTTTAGATACACCAAGTTCGTATCCTTCACGACGCATATTTTCAATAAGGATAGATAAGTGAAGCTCCCCACGACCTGATACTTTGTATCCGTCTGTTGTATCCATTGCTTCTACTTTAAGACCAACGTTAACCTCAAGTTCTTTTTCTAAACGGTCTTTAATATGTCTTGTTGTAACGAATTTACCACTCTTACCAGCAAATGGTGAGTTATTAACAAGGAAGTTCATAGAAAGTGTTGGGTCTTCAATAGTGATTGGTTCCATAGGGTCTACTTTACCTACTTCCCCTACAGTTTCACCAATAGAAATATCTGTAATACCAGCGATTACTGCAATATCTCCACTTGATACTTCTTCGATTGGCACTTGTTTAAGCCCTTCATAAGTCATAAGTTTTGCAATACGACCAGTTCTAAGCTTACCATCGTTATCTGAAATTTGGATAGTTTGTCCATCTCTTATTGTACCTTTGTAAACACGGCCAATTCCAAGACGTCCGATGAAGTTGTCATAACCTAATGCACTAATTTGCATTTGAAGTGGCGCCTCATCATCTTTTGGATATTCACCAACTTGTTTTACAATTGTTTCAAGAAGTGGCTCAATGTTTTCTGATGGTGTATCAAGGTCATATTGCATGATACCTTGTTTACCGATACCATAAAGGATTGGGAAATCAAGCTGTTCATCATTTGCATTAAGATCTACGAATAAATCGAATGTCATATCTACTACTTCTTCAGCACGGTGATTTGGTTTATCAATCTTGTTAATAACAAGAATTGGTCTTAAACCTTGTTCTAATGATTTTTGAAGAACGAAACGTGTTTGTGGCATTGGTCCTTCAATAGAGTCTACTAAAAGAATAACTGTATCTACTGTACGGATAACACGTTCTACTTCTGATGAGAAGTCACTATGTCCTGGAGTATCTACGATATTGATTTTATAGTCTTTATATCTAATAGAACAGTTTTTAGAGTAGATTGTAATCCCTCTTTCACGCTCAAGAGAGTTACTGTCCATTACACAGTCTACTACTTCTTGATTTGCTCTAAATACACCACTTTGATTTAAGAAGGCATCTACAAGTGTAGATTTACCTGCATCAACGTGGGCAATTACTGCTATGTTAATTATTTTGTCATGATTCATCTATTTTCCTCATTTCTACATGCTTATACGCATCTTTTCACAACTTAATATTGTATCATCCTAAGTTTATTTCCTCAACATGTAACATCTTACTATTTTTTTTCTATTACCTTTGTTTTTTTAGCACTTTTTAAGTAATAAAGAATTATTTTCAACTTTAAGACATTATGGTATACTACTGCTTATTCATATTTTCCCTATCTTTCCTTATAAGATCGGACTTGCAACGTATGACTAAAATAAAAAGAAAGAGGTTTTTTATGAAAAAAACAGAATATGGCTTATTTACAACAATTGGTATGATTGTTGGGATCGTAATTGGTTCTGGTATCTTCTTTCGCAGTGATAATATCCTAATTGCCACTGGAGGAAGTATTAGCCTTGGGATACTAGTATTTTGCCTCGCTGCGATCAGTATTATTTTTGGAAGTCTTACCATTTCTGAACTTGCTACCCGTAGTACAAAAACAGGTGGTATTATCGCTTATGCCGAAGATACTTGTAACAACTACATAGCTTGCGCTTTTGGTTGGTTCCATACCTTTTTATATTACCCTACACTTATTTGTGTTGTTTCTTGGGTAATCGGTATTTACTCTTCTTTACTATTTGGTATTGAAGCAACTCTTCTTACACAAGTTCTTATTGGATTTGTTATTATGTGTATACTTTTTATTTGTAATATACTTTCAGCAAAACTTGGAGGATATTTCCAAAACCTTGCTACGGTAATTAAACTTTTACCACTATTTATTATTGGTATTGCCGGAATTGTAACAGGGGACCCTACTCATATTACACCTAGCCAGGCTCCTGTTTTAGAATCTGCAGGTTGGATTGCCGCTATTACTCCTATTGCTTTTGCCTTTGACGGATGGATTATTGCAACATCTTTAGGCCATGAAATTAAAGATGCTAAAAAGAATTTAAAGATTGCACTTATTTTTGCACCACTTTTCATTCTTGCAATTTATTTACTCTACTTCGTAGGAATCAGCATGTATGTAGGTCCTGAAACAGTTATGAGTATGGGTGATGCTCACGTTGATGCTGCTGCACTTAAACTTCTTGGGCCTCTTGGTTCTAAAGTGATTTTAATCTTTGTTATTATTTCTGTTATGGGTACTGTAAACGGTCTTATTATGGGACTTTTACGTCTTCCTTATTCACTTAGTTTAAGAGGCATGTTCCCGGGTTCAGAGCAAATTAGTAAAACACGTGGAGGATTAGGCTTTTCTTTATCTGGTGCTTTAGTTGCTTTTATCTTATGTGTATTCTGGATGTTTATACATTACTTTACACAAAAATATAATATCCTTCAGAACTCAGACGTATCTGAAATTGCTATTACAATTAACTACGTGCTTTATATTATACTTTATCTTAAAGTTTTCCAAATGGGTCAAAAAGGTGAAATCCAAGGTTTCTGGAGAGGCCAGATGAACCCAATACTTGCAATCTGCGGTTCCCTTATGATTCTTATTGGAAGCATGGGTAACAGTAACTTCTGGATTTATGCTGCCTTCTGCGGTTTACTTCTTGTAGCAGCTGCAGCCTTCTGGCACTATAAAGGCCAAAAATTTAATGCTTAAGCATAAAAAAGGACTTTCACTAAGTGAAAGCCCTTTTTTATTTATATGCTTATGCTTCTGGGTTTGGAGCACCTACTGGACAAACAGATGCACATGCACCACATTCGATACAGCAATCTGCGTCGATTACGTATAAACCATCACCTTCAGAAATACATCCAACTGGACATTCTGCTTCACAAGCTCCACAGCTAATGCAATCATCACTAATACGATATGCCATCGCTAAAACACCTCCATGTTTTCTCTTTAAAATAAAATAAGATAAATTAGCACTTGTCTAAGTGCTAATTTATCTTAATCATACTATCACTTTCTATTTAATGTCAAGATTTTTCCAGTTTAAAGAATTATTCTCAATTCTATCTATTCAGGCTTTCTAAACTGCCATTCACCCAGTCCTTTTTCCTGATTAAAAGTATAAGTTACAATAGCATCAAACTTGGTGCCATTCTTAGTTTTCAACCCTTTAATAGTGCCTTCCCCTTTTTTGAGAAGCTGCTTAACAAGTGTTTTAGTTGTTTTCTTTCCATAACGACCTAATGCTTCATCTGCTTTCCAGATTACGAATTTACAGCCTTGCTTATAACCCATACAACCAAAACCTTTTGTTCCTTCTATCACATCACTGCCGCATAATGGGCACTTACCTAATACTTCTTTTTCACCTGCTGTAGTAGTCTTTGCAACAGTAGGCTGCTTCTTAGTAGACGTTTTACTAGTAGATGCTTTAGCCTTAGGCACACTAGCAGGTGCAAAAGCCTCTTTTGTATATTGGATAGGTGCTGCTTTCTGTCCTTTAATCGTATCTACGCCTCCTACTACAAAGCGAATAATATGATTCATAAAGGTATCTTTTTTCACTGTACCCTTTTCAATATCAGCTAAAGTTTTTTCTAGTTTTCCTGTATACTCTAAGTCCATCAGTTCCTTAATGGGCAATGTTTCTATAAGCTTTTTACCTTTTTCTGTGCACCTGATATTTTTCTTCTGCATAATTATATAGCCTGTATAGCATAATTTCTTAATAGTCTCTGCTCTTGTTGCTGGTGTACCAATACTAAATCCACTTAAGATAGCATCCATAAGTTCATTATCTTCGCCCTCTTCTTGGCTTTTCTCTTCTTTAAACTGCTTACCGCAAGTTTCCATAGCTCGTAAAAGTGTTTTTTCTGTATAAGCCTTTGGGGGCGTTGTAGCATGAGATGTAATTTCTGCTTTTTCAATAGTTACTGGTGTTCCTTCCATAAGGTCTGGTAAAATAGCATCTTTTGCATTATCATTTTCAATCTTCTTCCAGCCTAAGATTTTCTGTACCTTCCCTTTAGAGATAAAAGCACCTTCTACATCTTCTACAGTTGTTGTAAATACAGTTTCCTCAACTATAGATACTGGCATAAACTGCATTAAGAATCGGTTGCGTACAGCTTCATACACCAGTTGCTCGTCCCTACCTAGACCACTTGGCTTCATATAAGTTGGAATAATAGCACTATGGCTTTCTACCTTTTTACTATTGAAGACACGAGGACTTTTACGGAATACCAATTCTTCTTCATAAGGCAAGCCTTGTTTAAGACTAAATAATACTTTCTTAGCTTTATCTACTAAACTTTCATCCAGCACGCTACTAGCTGTTCTAGGATAAGTAATATACTTTTTCTCATAAAGACTTTGAGCCACCTTAAGTACCTTATCTGATGTAAACCCTGTATATTTACTTGTAATATGCCCTTGGAGTGCAGATAAGTTAAACAGAACAGGTGGATATTCATTTTTCTCTGTTACTTCTTTTTGAGCAAGTACACCATTTTTGCCTTGAAGCTTACTTTGAATCACCTTTAAATCTTCTTCTTTTTCAAACTTGTCCTTCTTATCTAATGTGTAAGTACCCTCATAATTACCCTCGCCATACCCGAAAGTCCCTGTCAGCTTAAAATAAGGCTCTGGGTTAAAGTTTAGGATTTCCATATCCCTATCATAAATCATTTTAAGGGTAGGAAGCAGTACACGCCCTATATTAAAGAGTTCTCCCTTTCCTGATTTATATTTCAGTGTAGCTACAGAAGTTAGGTTAATCCCAATAAGCCAGTCTGCATGCTGACGACTAATCCCTGCATCTTGAAGTGGCTGCATAGATCTATTATCAACTACCTTTTCAAGCCCTTTTTTAACTTCATCCTCGGTCCATTCATTCAGCAAAATACGATATACTGGCTTTTTTACTTTCAGATAGTTTAATATACTATCACCTATAATCTGACCTTCTCTATCATAGTCTGTTGCAGAGATAATGCCATCTACATCATCTCTAGCAATCAGGTCTTTGATACACTTAAGCTGTTTTTTAGCTCCTGAATCTACTTTTTTACGTCCTTGGTCCATCTTTACTTTATATTTGAACTGCTCTGGAATAAAAGGAAAGTATTCCATACGCCAGATTTTCATTTTTTCATCATAGTCTTTTGCATCGTAAAGTTCTAGAAGATGCCCAAAAGCCCATGTAATTAAATAGCTTTCTCCCTCAAAATATCCATCTTTTCGTCCTTTAATGTGCAGTGCATCCGCAATGTTTTTAGCGACAGATGGTTTCTCTGCAATAATTACTTTTTTCACGTTTAGGCTGCCCTCCCATTTCTTATTGTCATAAGTATTATAGCATATCCCAAACTTTTAAATCTCAACATTTACTGGATTTATACTATAAACCAATTTAAAAAGCTAGCAATGTAACCACTGCTAGCTTTCACCGTCATTATTCTTTATCTTCTACTTCTTCAGTGTCTTCAACTTTGTCTTCTACATCAAAATTTTTGATTGCAACGTATTCTACATCATCATCTTCACCATAAAGGTCATCTTCTAATTCATCTTCTAAATCATCATCAAAATACTCGTAGTATTCTTCAATGTACTCATCATTTCTTGATTTTAACCATAGTACAACACCTACTAATGCTGCAACAACTGCAAGAATAATTCCGAGCCATAATCCTTTATTTGATTTATCTTTTCTTCCACAACACATACGTTTCTTGACCTCCTTGACTCTCTTTTTTAATTTACGTGTATTCACTGCTTCATCTCCTTATCACACAGTAAAAACCAATCTTATAATGTATTATAACAATTTTCAAATCGTATAACAACTCTATATTTAGCGATGTTTACCTTATTTCCTTCAAATTATATGGAGTTACCTGATACACATAATAGTTTAACCAGTTTGAAAAAAGAATATAAGCGTGTGAACGCCAATTTACGCAAACTCCTTTTTCCATATTATTCTGGATGAAGTAATTTTGAGGCATTTCTATAGGTAGATTTTTTGCTAAATCTCTTTTGTACTCATTACCAAGTGTATAAGGATCATACTCGGCATGCCCTGTTGCAAAAATATGTTTACCATCTTTCGAAATCATAAGTGCTGGACCTGCTTCTTTAGAATCTAATAGCATGACTAAATCATTGCAGTTCTTCACATCTTGTCTCGAAATTTCTGTATGCCTAGAATGAGGTATAGACACCTTATCATCTAATCCGTAGAGGAGTGGTGCATTATTGATTCTAGTATGTTCAAAAATGCCAAATCTTTTCTTGTCTAACAATTCTTTGTGTATACCATAATGGTAGTAAAGACCTGCCTGAGCCCCCCAGCAAATATGGAAGGTAGACGTTACATTTGTATTAGTCCACTCCATAATTTCTGTAAGCTCTTCCCAATAGTTCACTTCTTCAAAAGGTATCTGCTCAACAGGTGCACCTGTAATAATCACTCCATCAAATTTTTCTTCTCTTACTTCTTCAAATGTTTTATAAAAAGTATTTAAGTATTCACTTGAAGTATTTTTAGACTCATGCGTTGCTGGTCTTAAAAGTGTAATATCAATTTGAAGCGGTGTATTCCCTAGCAATCTTAAAAGCTGTACTTCAGTATCTTGTTTAACTGGCATAAGGTTCAAAAGTGCAATTTTAAGCTCTCTTATATCTTGTGTAATGGCACGTTCCTCATCCATAATAAAAATATTTTCTTTCTGCAAAACCTGAGCTGCTGGTAATTGATTTGGTACCCTAATTGGCAAAATTGTTTCCCCCTACATTTGATAAACTTGACGAATCTTATCTTCAAGCTCTTTGTTAAACTGGTTAAGTTTATCCACATTTCCTTCTTCCCAAAGGCTCCAAAACATTTCATAAATGTCATTCATATCTTCTTGTTCATTTGTTTTAGCAAGTGCTTGCACATTTCCAAAAATATCTGCAACCACATTAGATTCCGCTTGGAAACCTTGTTGTGACTTCAGCACTTCTTCACGAATTTCAGCCATTTCTTGGTCTAAAAGGTGAGCTGCTTCTGCTGCTTTATTAAGACGTTCTTGTATATGTTCTGGCATATTTTGCTTATATTTGTATCTAAGAGAGTGCTCAATAGTTGCCCAGAAGTTCATAGCTAATGTACGAATCTGAATTTCTGCAAATACAAGCTTTTCACCCTGAGCGGTCTGGACAGGATATTTTATAATAATATGATAACTTCTATAACCACTTGGTTTTAAATTATTAATATAATCTCTTTCTTCTACCACATACATATCATGTCTAGAACGAATGATTTCTCTTACTTTATAAATATCTTCTACAAACTGGCACATAATGCGGATTCCCGCAATATCTTCCATTTTCTCTTCGACTTGGTCAAGCGGAATATTCTTCTTCTTCGCTTTTTCTAGTATACTTGAAATCTTTTTAACACGGCCTGTTACAAATTCAATTGGAGAATATTCATCTAAATTAATGTACTCATTTCTCATGCCTTTAAATTTGATTTTGAGCTCTTCTACAGCTTGTGTATATGGTGTTAAAATCTTTTTCCAATTGTTCATTTCCATCGGCTTCACCATCCTTTTGCCTAAACTCATCATATTTATTATACCCTATTTGTGCAATTGGTCTCAACTTAAAATTGTTACTTTCATATTTTGCATACTTGTCTCATAAATTGTACTAGTTATGTATTTTATATAGAGGAGGCATTTCATGGGTAAAAAAGCACTGATTACTGGAACTATTGTTCTCACTTTAACAAGCTTTGTGACCAAAATCCTTGGTTTTATTTTTAGAATTTATATGTCCAACATTATGGGCGCCGAGGGTGTTGGTCTCTATCAACTCGTTTTTCCTATTTACATGTTGATTTGGTCTATTTCTTCTGCTGGAATTTCTCTTGCTGTATCAAAAAAGGTTGCTGAGCATACAGCAAGAGGCAAACATGCCGATGGCATACGTACGCTAAAGTCTGCCCTCATTATTTCTGTTGGACTTGCTTCTATTATGTCTATTTTTATTTTTATTATGGCTCCCTGGGTAGCTAATAGCTATATCAAAGAACCTCGCACTGAACTTGCCCTCAAGTATTTATGTGTCTGCGTTCCTTTTATGGCTACTGCTTGCTGTATCCGCGGCTACTTCCAAGGTAGGCAAGAAATGGCAGTTTCTGGCCTTGCCCAAGTTATTGAGCAAATTGCACGTATGGCTATTATCTTCTTATTTTCCAGCCTATTTATCCCAAAAGGTATTGAATATGCCTGTGCACTGGGTGCATTAGGATTATGTGTGGGTGAATTTTGTTCAGCTTTATTTACCTTTATCATGCTTCAGATTAAAAAGCATCATTTACCACGTACTAAAGCCACTATCCCTTATCGCAATATGCTCGGTACACTCATTACTATTTCTGTCCCTATTACAGCTAACCGATTTCTAACTTCTGCTTTAAGCTCACTTGAAAACATCTTAATTCCTATTGAACTTCAAAAATATGGCATGTCTTCTAGTGATGCCCTTGGCATGTATGGTATGTTCAGTGGTATGGCCCTGCCTCTACTCTTTTTTCCTTCTATGGTTACAATGGCTATTTCTACTGCTTTAGTACCTTCTATTTCAGAATCTGTTGCTACGAAAAATACACGTGTCCTTCATAAAACAGTGAGCAAGTCCATTCAATATTCTGCTGTTATTGGCATAGGCGCCTGTGCACTCTTTATGACACTTGGCAACGAGATTGCTATGGCATGCTACGGGCGTAGTGAAGTCGGACAACTGCTTAGATACTTAGCCATTATATGTCCTTTTGTCTATCTAAGAGATATCCTAACAGGCATGCTCAATGGCCTAGGTCTTCAAAAATTAACCTTTAAAGGAAATAGTATTGCCTCTGTCATCTGTATTATGCTTATTGTCATACTCGTTCCTAAATTTGGTATAGTAGGCTTTGTCATTGCTATGCTGATACAGTCTAGTCTTGTAACCTGCTACCATATGTGGCATGCACTTAGACATATTAATTTATCTGTAGATATTCTAAGCTGGATTATTAAGCCTACCCTTGCAGCTGTGTCTGGCTCCATTATTATGAAATATATCCATACACACTATTTAATGAGTATGTTCTCTTTAAGAACAGCTACACTTATTGCAACGCTCGCCCTAGGCGCTTTCTATCTTGTATTCTTATTTCTCTTTAAGTCTATTACCAAAGAAGATGTTAAACAGCTTATATAGAAACACCTCGTTCTATTAGCCTTATTTTCTGCTTATGTTCATAGCCTTCTTCTGTAAGATGGCAATACACTGTTCCACTAAGTGCCTCTGGCAAGTAATCTTGCTGTACATAATGATGCGGATAATCATGAGGATAACGGTACTCTACGCCTCTTCCTAAATCTTTCGCTCCACTATAATGAGCATCTTTAAGATGAAGGGGTACCATTCCAATATCCTTATGTCTTACATCGTTAAGCGCCGCATCAATCCCTAAATAACAAGCATTACTCTTTGGAGCGCAAGCCACATATACTGCGGCTTGCGCTAAAATTATACGTGATTCAGGCATACCAATACGTTCAGCCGCTAGCATAGCATTGGTTGCTACAATTAAAGCCATAGGATCTGCATTTCCTACATCTTCACTTGCACAAATCGTAATACGACGTGCAATAAATTTAGGATCCTCTCCTGCTTCTATCATACGCGCTAAGTAATGTAAGGTTGCATCTTTGTCGCTCCCCCTCATACTTTTAATAAAAGCTGAGATGACATCATAATGGTTATCCCCTTTTTTATCATAATTCAGCATACGCTTTTGCATACACTCTTCCATAACAGATACATCTATATGAATAAGTCCATCTTCAGATCTTTCAGTGGTCATAGCTGCTAACTCTATGGCATTTAATGCACTTCTTGCATCTCCTCCGCTTCTTAAAGCGATAAAGTCTAATGCTTCCTCAGTTACTTTACACTGATAGGCGCCTAAGCCTCTTTCCTTACTTTCTACTGCGTCTTTTATAATCTTATTTATAGCCTTTTCGCCTAAAGGTCTAAGCTCAAAAATAAGCGACCTAGAGATAAGAGCCCTATTCACTTCAAAATAAGGATTTTCTGTAGTTGCCCCAATTAAAATAATGGTGCCATCCTCTGTATAAGGAAGGAGTGCATCTTGCTGCGCTTTATTAAATCTATGAATCTCGTCTACAAAAATAATAGTCTTGTTCCCCGTCATAGCTTGATGAGTTTTAGCCTCTTTCACTGCATCTGTAATATCTTGCTTACCACTTGTTGTGGCATTAAGCACAGTAAAGCTTGCCTTAGTGGTATTGGCAATAACTTTAGCAATGGTTGTCTTCCCCGTTCCTGGAGGCCCATAAAAAATTAAAGATTGAAGCTTGTCTGCCTTAATAGCACGGTAAAGCAGTTTCCCCGGTGATAAAATATGCTCTTGCCCCGCTATATCTTCAAGCTTTGTAGGCCTCATACGTGATGCTAGAGGAGAATCTATATTTTTTTTACTTTCATTTATATAATCAAATAAATCCATTTGTACACCTCTTCTCTTTCAAAATTCTATTATACCATAAACATTATTGACTTTTCTAAAACTTTATTTTATAGTAGTTCTAAACAAAACTACTAAAGGTGATACCATGCATTTTGAAGAAGCACTTATAAAACTAGGTTTAACCCCTATCGAAGCAACACTTTATACAACTCTTTGCAAACACGGTGCCCTTACAGGCTATGAAGTAGCCAAGTTATGCGGTATATCTCGCTCTAATGTCTATGCCTCGCTATACAGTTTGCAAGATAAAGGAAAATGCTATCTGTTAGACGAAGAACCTAACAAATATATTGCAGTTTCTAAGGAAGATCTGCTTTTATCTGCTAAGAGGGATTTTGACGAAATTTATCAAACCTTGAATACTCATTATCCAGAAAGCTACAAAAGCTCAGATCCTTATATTACAATTAAAGGCTATGATAATGTTGTAAATAAAATTAGAAATACGCTTTTAAGCTGCAAATCTCATCTTTATATTTTAAGCACATCTGAGATTCTTGAAACATTTAAAGACATTTTATCTGATATTAGTACAACAAAAAAAGTCACCATTATCTCCGATTCACATTTAATAATAGGGGAGGCATTTATTCACACAAGAAACAAAGCTCCAACAGGCTTTCATATGATTGTGGATACTGCTTGTGTGATTACAGGGGATTTAACAAATGAAGCATCTCAGTGCCTTTTTACAAGTAATCAATCACTTGTACGCCTTATGCGCGAATCCTTAATTACAGAATTAGAAATGATCAGGCTTATGAATCAATAGGAGGGGTACTATGTACACATTACACGGAATTTATACAGAAAACACATCTTTTTTCAAAGGCAATGACCCATTCGACTTAATAGCGGAATACGACTCACCTCTTTATGTCTATAATGAAGAGATTTTACGTACACGCTGCAGAGAAATCAAAAATTTAGTTACGTATGAGAACTTTGTTCCTCATTACTCTATTAAGTCTAATACTAACATCCACTTACTTAAAATTGTACATGAAGAAGGCCTTCATGCTGATGTTATGAGTCCAGGAGAAATTTACCTTGCACTTGAAAGCGGATTTACACCTGAAGAACTCTTTTATATTCCAAACAATGCTACACCTTTTGACATGCGTTATGCTATAGAAAGAGGTATTTTAACAAGTGTGGATTCACTTTCTCAACTTGAAATGTACGGTACACTTAATCCTGGTGGCAAAGTAGCAATTCGTTTCAATCCAGGTATTGGTGCAGGGCATCATGAAAAAGTTGTAACAGCAGGTAAAAAGACTAAATTCGGTGTTAATCCAGAGGATATTGATAAAGTCAATCTACTCCTAGAAAAATACAACTTAACTCTTGTTGGTATTAATCAACACATTGGCTCTTTATTTATGAATGACGAACCTTATATTCAAAGTACAAGCTTCATCTTAGAATTTGCAAAACAATTTGATAGCCTTGAATTTATTGACTTAGGTGGCGGTTTTGGCATTCCTTATCATAAACAAGAGGGTGAAGCAAGACTTGACATGCAAGCACTTGGTATGAAACTAGATGAAGTCCTTCATACTTTTGCTACTGATTATGGCAAAAAAATTCAATTTCAAATTGAACCTGGTCGCTACATTCCTTGTGAAAGTGGTATGGTTCTAGGTACTGTTACAAGTCTAAAATCTAACGGTGGCATACATTATATGGGTACAGATATTGGGTTCAACGTTCTTCAGCGCCCTATTATGTACGGCTCCCACCATGATATCGAACTTTACAGCCAAGACTCACTTCCTTCTCGTACACTTACACCATTTACTGTAGTAGGTAATATTTGTGAAAGTGGTGATATTCTTGCTAAAGATCGCATGCTTCCTACACCACATATAGGAGATTTAATGGGTATAATGGATGCAGGTGCATATGGTTTCTGCATGTCTTCTTCTTATAACCAACGTCCACGTTGCGCCGAAGTACTTATTGAATCTACAGGTGCTATTAGACTCATTCGTAGACGTGAAACCTTTGAAGACCTTATTCGCAATATGCTTGTCTAGATAAAAGCGTAGCTTATAAATAGCTACGCTTTTCCATTTGCATAGCGCTCTTCTCCTATACAATTCTTATAACTTATAGTACAATACCTATGTTAAAAACCTATAAAAGGAGATTTTTATGAAAACTTTTGACCTTATTGCCACTTCAACTTTTGGCATTGAATCTGTCGTTAGACATGAAGTTGAAGAACTTGGCTATGAAATAAATGAAGTTGCTGATGGCAAAATCACTTATACAGGAGATATTGAAGCCATCGTCCTTTCTAACTTATGGCTACGCAGTGCTGATCGTGTACTCCTTAAAATGGGTGAATTTGAAGCTAAAACTTTCGAAACACTCTTTAATGAAGTCGCTGCTCTTCCATGGGAAGAATGGATTACAAAAGATGCTAAATTCACGGTAAACGGTAAATCTGTTAAGTCTGCTTTATTCAGTATTTCTGACTGTCAGGCTATTGTAAAAAAAGCCATCGTTACACGCCTTCAAAAAGTGTATGGTATTGAATGGTTCGAAGAAACTGGTCCAGCCTATACTGTACAAGTTTCTCTTCTTAAAGATATTGCGACACTTACTATTGATACAACAGGTAGTGAGGGCCTTCATAAACGTGGCTACCGTGTAAGCAATGTAGAAGCACCTATTAAAGAAACACTTGCTGCTGCACTTTTACAAATTAGCTACTGGCAAAAAGGCCGTATCCTTTATGATCCATGCTGTGGTAGTGGTACCTTTGCTATTGAAGCTGCCATGATGGCTAAAAATATTGCTCCAGGACTTAACCGCTCATTCGCTTCTTGTGCATGGCCTCAAGTGCCTCGTAAACTTTGGCAAGAGCTTCGTGAGGAAGCACGCGAACAGATAGATCAAAAAGGAAGCCCTATCATTTACGCTTCTGATATTAATCGTAATGCTGTTTTAGCAGCGCGTGAGAATGCAGAAGCAGCTGGTGTAGGCGAGTACATTCAGTTCTTCGCTAAACCAATTCATAAAACTTCTCTTCCTCATGGGGATTATGGCGTTGTCATCTGTAATCCACCATACGGAGAGCGTATTAGTGATACAAAAGAGCTCCCTCGTCTTCATAAAGACTTACGTACCCTTATTGATAGCAACGAAACTTGGTCTTTCTACTCTGTGACTTCTGCTCCTGAATTTGAACGTGACTTCGGCAAGAAAGCTAACAAAAAACGTAAGCTCTTCAACGGACGTATTCCAGTTCAGTTCTATCAATACTTTGGACCACGCCCACCAAAAGGCGGCGAAAACTTTAAGGCAGTAGAATAAGCGCCTTAAAGGATTTAAATAAAAAAGCTGTAGTCAAAAGTTTCTTTGGCTACAGCTTTTTTATATTTCTAATTCTTTTTAAAGGTAATAGTAAAGGTTGTACCCACATGCTCTGTACTTTCTACCTTTATAGTACCTTTGTAAAGTTCTACAATATGCTTTACGATAGACAACCCTAAGCCTGTCCCACCACTTTTTCTAGACCGACTCTTATCTACTCTATAAAACCTTTCAAAAATACGCCCTAAGCTTTCTTTAGGCATACCTATTCCTGTATCTTGAATAGCGATCACGTACTCATCATTTCTACACTCCGTAGTGATAGTTACAGTACCCGTATCCGTATATTTGAGGGCATTACTAAGCATATTCATCATAACCTGTTTCATATAATCTGCACTGGCACGCTCAAACACAATATCATGTGTATGATTAAAAATAATCTCTATTTGTTTCTTATCTGCCTCTTGCTGAAGTATCGCGATCACCTCTTCTACAATAGGTGTAAGTTCTACACGCATGCCATGATTATTTTCCATATTTTCAATTTCCGAGAGCAATAAAATATCCTGTATTAAGCGATAAAGTCTTTTAGCTTCAATATCTATAATATCTAAAAATCTAAGGGCTATATCTCTATTATCAATAGCACCATCTTTTAACGTCTCTACAAATCCTTGTATGCTTGTAAGCGGTGTCTTAAGCTCATGGGTTACATTACTTACAAATTGATAACGTAGTTCTTCAAGTTGTCTTGTCTGTGTAATATCTCTTACTGAAATAATAAAGCCATAATGCTTATCACCTTTACTAATAGGCGCTACACGAAAGTGTAAAATCTTTTCATCTCTTAAAATTTCACAGGAGTTATACTGTTTCTGTTTTAAGGCAACTTCTATCATCTGACGTATTTTAGTATCTCTTAATACAGTACCAATATGGTAACGTTTAATATCTTCAACTTTTAAAATGCCTTGTACACTGGCATTAACCTCCGTAATGTAGCCTTCCTCATCTAAAATGATGATGGCTTCATCTAAATCATTTAGTATTGTTTCTGCTTTTGTTTTCTGATATTGTAGCTTTCTAATAGTTCGGTAAAGCTTCTCACCCATATCATCAAACGCTTGTGCTAAAGTTTGCACCTCTTCCACTTCATAATTTTTTACATTATGAATGTATTCTCCTTTTGCAAAGGTCTTAGCTTCTTCTGTAAGCTTTTTAATAGGTTCTGTAATAGTACGGGTTGTCTTACCTATAAAGATATAAAGAATAAAAGTAGCAATGAGAGCAATACCTGTACTTTTATAAATCATATCAATCTCAAGCTGAGTAATGACACTCTGACTAGCCTTATTATGAACAGCCAAATCCTCAAGCATCTTATATCCCATGCTCATATAAGCTATAGCCATCCCCCATAAAACAACTAATGCAGGTCCCATAATGGTCTTTCTCATAGTTTACTCCTTCTCAAATCGGTAGCCTACACCACGTACTGTCTCAATGCATTCTTCTAAGCCATATTGACTGAGCTTTGACCTTAAGTACCTAATATGTACATCTACTGTACGTGTTTCACCTACATACTCATAGCCCCATATACGGTCTAACAGTACTTCCCTTGTCATAACACGACCTTTGTTTTTCATAAGAAGCTTTAGAATTTCAAACTCCTTAAAGGTCAGCTCAATGACTTGATCTTGGTAACAAACACTATGACTTTCTATATCAAGTCTTAGACCTTTATGTGCATACTCTTCCACTAGTTCTTCTGCTGGCTGCTCAGCTCTACCATTTCTTCTGATTACAGCATTAGCCCTTGCTATGACTTCTCTTACACTAAAAGGCTTGGTGATGTAATCATCTGCACCTAACTCAAGACCGATGATTTTATCGATTTCTTCTGCTTTTGCCGTCACCATGATAATCGGAATATTTTTAGTACGAGTATCTTGCCTATATTTCTTTAAGGCACTCATACCATCTAAATCCGGTAGCATAATATCTAGCAGCATTAAATCAATTTTTTCATTTTCTAAAATTTCATCAGCTTCTTTAATACAAGTTGCAGTGAATACTTTAAAGCCGTTGGTTGAAAGATTATAATCCATCAGCTCTAAAATATGCTCTTCATCATCAATAATTAAAACTGCATATTTAGCCATTTTCATCCCCCCGTTCATTTTTGTTTCCATTTTATTATAATCGTAAAATGGGTATAAGTAAATTTACCAGAACCTTTTTCGTAACTTTGGATATAATAAGGTGTACAGCACAAGTTATTTTTATATTTTTTTCTATATTAAGGGGGATTATTTATGGCCAAGCTATTGACTAAACAAGAATTGACCGAACACCTTGGAAATTTCCGCTCTATTTTAGCCAATTTTGACTATAGCGCTTTAAAGAATATACGTTTCTTTAACCTAGAATCTTTATATGACTATATGGAAAACGTAGAGCACAATCCATTTAAGGAGCAGTATAGTGCTCTTCAAAGCGAACTGGACTATCTGCAACCTTACTTACCCTTTGTATCCTCAGAACGTGCAGCGGCTTTTTTAACAGCGATGTCTCATGCTAAAAATGACGAAGAAATTGTAGAAATAAAAAAAGACTTTACTACAAAGCTACGCCAAGATTTTATCAACCTAGCACGCACTACAACTACAGACTCACAATGGAATTCTATTTTAGCTACTTGTGAAGAAATTAGATCACATAAAGAAGAAATGACCCTTGCCACATATTAAATAATCGTTATAATAAAAAACAAGGCTATGCCTTGTTTTTTATTATAACCCAAGAAAGGATTTTCTAATGGCAGAGCTAAGAAGATTTTATAGCTTAAATGAATTTTTACAAGAACGTCATGGCGGTAAAGTCATGAAACTTTCTTTAGACGGTGGCTTTACATGCCCTAATAGAGATGGCAAAGTTGCAAAAGGAGGCTGCATTTTTTGTAGCAGCCGTGGAAGTGGCGATTTTACAAGTCATATGGCACCTTCTATTACTGAGCAAATGAAAGATAGTATTACGCTCCTTTCTAATAAATGGCCTAATGTGAATAAGTATATGGCTTACTTTCAGTCTTATTCCAATACATATGCACCTTTATCGGTCCTTAAAGCCAAATATGAAGAAGCATTAAACTTTCCTAATGTTGTTGGACTTGCCATTGCAACTCGCCCAGACTGCTTATCTGATGAAATTATAGATTATCTTGCAGAGCTTAATACACGCACACATTTATGGGTGGAACTTGGACTTCAGACCATTCATGCACATACAAGTGCTTTTATTAATCGTGGTCATGATTTAGCCTGCTTTGATGAAGCCGTTTATAAACTCCATTCCAAAGGTATTGAAGTAGTGGCTCATATGATTATAGGCCTTCCTGGCGAAACTATTGAAGATCAGCTTGAAACAGCTAGATATATGGCTAAACTGCCCCTCCAAGGTGTCAAACTGCATATGCTTCACATTGTAGACAACGCACCTCTTGGTAAGCTCTATCTAAAAGAACCTTTTGACCTGCTTACTGAAGATGAATATGTGGCACTTATTGGTGAAATCCTAAAAATATTACCTTCTAATTTTGTCATTCATCGCCTTACAGGAGATGGAGATAAAAAACATCTTATTGCACCTTTATGGACAACACGTAAGACATTAGTCCTTAATCATATTCATAAATACCTTAAAGAAAATAATATCTACCAAGGATGTCTATAAACACATATTGTATTTTTTTTCACTTTAATATACAATATATATTAAAAAGCGTGAGGAGGTGGCCTATGCTTAATACAAATGATGATTTTACTATTAATAAATTAACTGTCCTTTATCTTCTATCTGAAGTGAAAATGCCTCTTACCCTTTCCCAAATCACGCAAATTGTTTTAGAAAGAGGCTATACAGATTATTTTTCCATGCAACAGTCTCTTAATGAGCTTGTAGCTTCAGGACTTATTATCAAGTCCACCGAAAACAATGCTTCTTGCTTCGATATTTCAGACAAAGGACTCCAAACCTTAGAATTCTTTGCGACACGTATTCCAAGTTCTATTCGTGTAGAACTTGATACATTTATTGCAAGTAATTGGCGTCAATTACGCACTCAGCGTGATGTATTTGCAGAGTATATTCCATCTAAAGAACATGAATACATTGTTCACTGTAAAGTCACAGAGCACGATTCTGTACTCATTGATTTATCTATAAATGTAGCTTCTAAGAAGCAGGCTATTGAACTATGCGAAAACTGGAAAAATAACTCAGATAAAATCTATAGTGAACTCTTACAAATTATTTCAAAATAAAAGCTGCCAAAAGTTAACTTTTTGGCAGCTTTTTTATAGTCTATTTATTTTATAAAATTGATTATTCCTTAAAGCACTACAACCTCTAAAGTTTTATAAAAAAGAAAAAGTCTAGATTTTACAATCTAGACTTTTTTTATCATCGGGGTGACAGGACTCGAACCTGCGGCCTCCTGAACCCAAATCAGGCGCTCTAGCCAAACTGAGCCACACCCCGAAAATAAGAGCGCGAGACGGGACTCGAACCCGCGACCCTCTCCTTGGCAAGGAGATGCTCTACCAACTGAGCCACTCGCGCATAGCATATTTATTTGACTTGTGTCATCCATCTGACAAGGATTATATTATCATATCTACTTACTAGAGTCAAGTCCTTTTATCAAATTTTTTCCTCTTCCAAAAAGCAGTTTCCCATTTCTTCTAATATGCTACTAATCTTATCATCTACATAAATCTTCGGTATCTTAGCCTGTCTCGTTTCTTTTACTACTTCTTCTTGATGGTCTTCTAATAAAGATAAATCTAATCGCCCATTTTTTAAATAATAAGTCTTAAAATATTCTCTCATAATTTCGCCTCCTTATATCCATATTATACCATTTCAGAATCTTTACTTCAATACTTCCTCTCCATCCCTTTATATTCATAGAAAAGTACATCTTCCTAAAATATAAGAAAACAGGAGCTTTGCAAAATGATCTTTCACAAACACTCCTGTTACTCTTTCTATATGAATTACTTTAAGTCTTAAAACTTAATTTTAGACTTCTTCACCTTGTTCAAAGTCTTCTACAACTTTATCAAGTACACTCCAAATCTCTTCTTTACCTTGTTTAGTAACAGCTGAGAATGGAATAATCATATCTTGTGGTCTTAAGTTAAGACCTTTTTTAATCATAGCCACATGCTTTTGAATTTGGCTACGATTAATTTTATCTGCTTTAGTTGCTACAACAATAACTCTATTGTAATAATGTGCAACCCAGTCATACATCATCTTATCATTGCTACCTACTTCATGACGAATATCAATAAGTAAAATAACATCATTTAAGATTTCTCTATGTGTAAGGTATCCTTCAATAAGTTTACCCCATTTTTCACGTTCAGTTTTAGAAACTTTGGCATAGCCATACCCTGGAAGGTCAACAAAACGAAGTTTGTCTTGAACTCCATAAAAGTTAATCGTTTGAGTTTTCCCTGGTTGTGAACTTGTTCTTGCAAGTGCCTTACGATTTACAAGACAGTTAATAAGTGAAGACTTACCAACATTTGATTTCCCTGCAAAAGCTACTTCTGGCATTGTCATCTCTGGGAATTGATTTTTGTTTCCGGCTGTAATAATCAGTTCTGCTTTTGTTACGTTCATTTTTTCCTCCTAGCGCTCTGCAAAAACGTGTTCCAGTACATCATCCATGGTTTCAGCATAGATTACTGTGACACCGTCTAGGACATCGCTGCTAATTTCCTGTATATTTTTCTCATTTTCTTTTGGTACAATTACTTCAAAAATACCTGCGCGTTTAGCCGCTAGAATTTTCTCTTTTAGTCCGCCAATCGCAAGTACTCTTCCTCTAATTGTAATCTCGCCTGTCATGGCAATATCATTACGCACCTTTTTATTTGTAAGTGCTGAAATAATAGCTGTAGCCATTGTAATACCTGCTGATGGACCATCTTTAGGTACTGCACCTTCTGGAATATGAATATGGATATCTATCTCTTTATAAAAATCTTTAGAGAGCCCAAGAGTAGGTGCCTTTGATCTGATATAGCTCATAGCTGCTTTAGCAGATTCTTTCATTACATTTCCCATATTACCTGTAAGCTCAAAAATACCTTTACCATCCATCACATTGACTTCAATAGAAAGTGTATCTCCACCTACAGCTGTCCATGCAAGTCCGCGTACAACACCTACTTGAGGCTTCGCATTCTTTTCTTTATAAGTTACTTTTTCTGCTCCTAAGTAGTTTTGCACTTTTTTAGTATTAATAGTCACAGATTTTTTGTTTTCACGAAGCATCTCGCGTGTTGCTTTACGGCATAGTGTACCAATTTGTCTTTCTAAATTTCTAACACCAGCTTCTCTTGTATAATGTTCAATAACATAATCAATAGCATCTTTAGACATTTTAAAACTTTTCTTATTTAGACCGTGTTTTTTCATTTCTTTTGGTACAAGATAACGGTCAGCAATTTCTACCTTCTCAATTGGTGTATAGCTATTTACTTCAATAATTTCCATACGATCAAGAAGTGGTCTTGGAATAGTAGATAAAGTATTGGCTGTTGCTACAAAGAGCACTTTACTTAAGTCTAAAGGTACTTCAAGATAGTGATCTCTAAAGCTATGATTTTGAGCACTATCTAATACCTCTAGTAAAGCAGCAGCAGGGTCACCTCTAAAGTCACTCATCATCTTATCTACTTCATCTAAGAGCATAAGGGGATTGCTAGAGCCTGCCTCACTAAGGGCATTTGCAAAACGCCCTGGCATAGCTCCTACATAAGTTCTACGGTGCCCTCTTATTTCTGCTTCATCTCGCACACCACCTAATGATATACGGACATAGTTTCTACCTGTAGCTTCTGCTATAGAACGTGCAATAGAAGTTTTACCTACACCTGGAGGGCCTACTAAACACAAAATAGGTGCACCTATAGCTTCAGTAAACTTTCTTACAGATAAGAAGTCTAAAATACGCTCTTTAACTTCTTCTAATCCATAGTGGTCTCTTTCAAGTATAGTTTCTGCATGGTCAAGCTCTATATTTTCTCCTGTAACATGGCTCCATGGTAATACTAAAAGACTTTCAATATAACTTCTAATCATACCACTTTCAGGAGAACTACTTGGCACTTTTAAAAGACGACCAATTTCTTTTTCAAGTTTATCTTTTACCTCTTCGCTTAGTTCAAGCTCTTCCATTTTAGCACGGTACTGCTCAATATCAGCTTTTACACCATCTTTTTCACCAAGCTCTTCTTGAATAACTTTAAGCTGCTCTCTTAAGTAGTATTCTTTTTGAAGCTGATCAATATTATCTTTTACTTTGCTTTGAATCTCTTTTTGAAGCTCTAAAATCTCTACTTCAGATTCTAATAATTCAAGCACTTTATACATACGTTCAGTAGGCTCTAAACACTCTAAAATCTCTTGTTTACGTGTTACCTCTAAAGGGATGTTTGCCACAATAAGGTCCATTACTTCAAGTGGTGAACTTGCTCCTAAAATACTATACACCATCTCCATAGAAAGCTTGGTATTAAGCCCTGCATAGCGCTCAAAAAGCTCTCCTACACTACGCATCAGCGCCTCTGTTTCAGGTGTATCTTCTGCTTCTTTTTCTTCAATTTCCTCTATGTAAGCTTCAAGGTACTGCCCATTTGCTACTTCAAGTACTCTCGCTCTTTTAATCCCCTCCACCAATACTTTAATGATAGGTGGTTTTTGCTTAACAATTTGTTTAATCTTTACAACAGTACCAATATCATAAATTTCTTCATGGTTTGGATTTTCCTGCATTGTATTTTTCTGAGTTACTAGTAAAACATACTCATCTTTTACCATTGCCGCTTCAATAGCTTTTAATGATTTATCTCTTCCTACATCAAAATGAATAATCATATTTGGAAAGACTGTAAGTCCCCTTAAAGGAATTAAAGGTATATGTTTTCTCTCTTGTGTCATACTTTTGTCCTTTCTTTCTATAAATAAGGAGTGCTCTACTTATAGACTCCTTAAGTAAAGCCACTCCTATTTGAATTATGCATGCAATATATTTTCAGCTTTCTGCGTAATAGGTATATCCCAAAGATAACTTACCACTTCTTTAACAGTTTGAGCTGGGATAATCTCTATCCCTAAATCTGCAAAAGTACCTTGCATATTCTCTTTTGGAATAATAACTGCCTTAGCGCCCGCCTTCTTAGCAGCAAGAATCTTCTCACTTACTCCCCCTACAGGATAGACTTCCCCATGTATAGTAACCTCTCCTGTCATAGCAATATTACCTGGAACAGGTTCATTAAATAGTGCAGAATATAGTGCACTAAACATAGCAATACCTGCTGATGGTCCATCAACAGGTATACCTGATGGGAAATTGACATGTATATAATAATCTTCATAGTCTATTTGATATTGTGTTTTCATTAAGGTTAGTACATTTTCTAGTGAGCTATAAGCCATGCTCTTACGTTTTGCTTTACTATGCTGCATAGTAAGTTCTTCTTCTTCAATAACCCCTGTAATATTAATATGCCCCTTACCTGAGCCTACTTTCTTGGCTACTGCTTGAACTTCTAACACCATACCTGCTGATGTACTCATAACACCTAGTCCATTGACCTTACCTATATAATAGCCTGTATTTAGTTTTTTGTGAAGTGCTTTGCTGTATCTACCAGACTTTACAATCCATTCAATGTCTGCTTTCTTAATACTACTTTGTTTATCATAAAGCATTTTATTATAGGCAGTTTGCAAAATACTTACAGCTTCACGTCCATTAGCTGCATAATCTGGAATCATCTCCTTAGCGCCAGATTCGATAGACAACTTCTCCCTGTCTACAACATGCTCTACAATCTTCATAATAGCTTCTTCATCTAAATCTTTAAAGAAGATTTCTACACATCTTGATCTAAGTGCAGGTGGTATCTCTTCACGTGAGCGCGTAGTGGCTCCTATAAGCCTAAAATCTGCAGGCAGTCCATTTCTAAAAACATCATGTACATAAGGTGGTGTATGCTCATCACTTGAGCTATAATATGCACTTTCTAAATAAACTTTACGATCTTCTAAAACCTTAAGAAGTTTATTCATCTGCACCTGATGAAGCTCTCCAATTTCATCAATAAACAATACACCTCCATGCGCTTTAGTTACTGCGCCTGGCTTAGGCTGCGGTACACCAGCCTGACCATATGCGCCCGCTCCCTGATAAATTGGGTCATGTACAGAACCCATAAGTGGGTCTGCTACACTGCGTTCATCAAATCTTAGCGTCGTGGCATCAATCTCAACAAACTTACTGGTGGAAGTAAAAGGAGAAAGCTCACACTTTTTAGCCATCTCCAGCGCTATACGTGCGGCAGCAGTCTTCCCTACTCCAGGGCTACCATAAATCAGGATATGCTGTGGATTAGGGCTACACAGTGCCGTCTTAAGCGCTAAAAGTCCATCCTCCTGCCCAATAATATCTTCTTCACTCTTAGGTCTCATCTTCTCTGTAAGCGGCTGAGTAAGCTTAATATATCTCATTCTTTGCATTTTCTCATACTTCTCTTGAGAATCGTTAAAAAGATTAGTTTTAGACTGCCTTGTATTTCGAAGTTGTATTAAAAAATACAATCCTATTACACACGAAAAGAATATCTGTACCCCTATTAGTAATCCCTCTATCACTTTGTTGCCTCCTTACAATAAACATTTTTTAGATTATTGCCAGCAGACAAAAAAAGTATGCAAGACATTAACGCCTTGCATACTTTTATGCATTAAGCAGACTCACCATCTGCTTTAATTTTTTTCTTTTTTGTTTCATCTTTATAAACAATCTCTGGATCTTTTTTATCAGTGATTGTTTCTTTATTAATGATAACCTTACTTACTTCTGAAGTCATTGATGGCACTTCATACATTACATTACGCATAACATCTTCTAAGATGGCACGTAATCCACGTGCACCCGTTTGACGTTCAATTGCAAGATTTGCAACTGCTTCTAATGCTTCTTCTTGGAATTCAAGATCAATGTGGTCATAGCTAAAGAGTTTTTGGTATTGTTTTACTAATGCATTCTTAGGTTTACTTAAAATAAGCTTAAGTGCTTCCTTATCTAAGCTATCTAAGCATACAATAGATGGAATACGACCGATAAACTCTGGAATAAGACCAAATTTAAGAAGGTCTTGTGGCTCTAAAGATTTAAGAAGCTGTCCAACAGTCTTTTCTTTTTTGCTCACAATACTTGCCCCAAATCCCATTGTTTTATGTCCAACACGATTTTCAATAATTTTATCTATGCCGTCGAATGCTCCACCGCAAATAAATAAAATATTAGTTGTATCGATTTGGATAAATTCTTGATGTGGATGTTTTCTACCACCTTGTGGTGGAACAGAAGCAACAGTTCCCTCTAATATTTTAAGAAGAGCCTGTTGTACACCTTCACCGCTTACATCACGTGTAATGGATGGATTTTCAGACTTTCTAGCTATTTTATCAATTTCATCGATATAGATAATACCTACTTGAGCTTTCTCTACATCATAGTTTGCAGCTTGGATAAGCTTTAATAAAATATTTTCAACGTCTTCCCCTACATAACCTGCTTCAGTAAGTGCAGTCGCATCTGCAATAGCAAAAGGTACATTCAGCATTTTTGCAAGTGTCTGTGCAAGGAATG
Organism: Candidatus Niameybacter stercoravium; assembly: GCA_018883975.1. Classification (GTDB taxonomy): domain Bacteria; phylum Bacillota; class Clostridia; order Lachnospirales; family Cellulosilyticaceae; genus Zhenhengia; species Zhenhengia stercoravium. The sequence goes on along the minus strand of JAHLFD010000270.1, from coordinate 5,486 downwards.
TTTTACCTGAACCTGTTGGCCCTAAAAGTAAAATATTACTTTTTTGTATTTCCACATCGTCATCCTTGTGAGATGGTGCATTGATGCGTTTATAGTGATTGTATACAGCTACCGCTAAAGCTTTTTTAGCATCATCTTGGCCAATAACATATTGGTCAAGATGATCTTTAATTTCTTTAGGTGTCGGCATATCAAAGCTGTTACCACTCTCTTCTTCGCCTTCAAACTCTTCTTCTATAATTTCAGAACAAAGTTCAATACATTCATCACAAATATAGACTTGTGGGCCTGCAATAAGTCTTCTTACTTGATCTTGATTTTTCCCACAAAAGGAACATCTAAGTCCTTTTGTATCATCAAATTTACTTGGCATGCTCCACCTCTATTCTATTATTTTCTAGTGATTACTTCATCAATGATGCCATAAGCTTTTGCTTCTTCGGCAGTCATGAAATAATCTCTTTCTACATCATTCTTGATTTTTTCAAGAGGTTGCCCTGTGTTTTGGGCAAGCATTTCGTTCATTCTATTTTTAATTTTGATGATATGTTCTGCTTGAATGGCAATGTCAGTTGCCTGACCTTGTGCACCACCTAATGGTTGATGGATCATAATCTCTGCATGTGGAAGAGCAAAGCGTTTACCCTTAGCTCCCCCTGCAAGTAAGAAAGATCCCATGCTAGCAGCCATACCCATACAAATAGTTGATACATCACACTTAATATATTGCATTGTATCATAGATAGCCATACCATCTGTAATAACCCCACCTGGGCTATTAATATAAAGCATAATATCCTTATCTGGGTCCTCTGCCTCTAAAAATAGAAGCTGTGCAACTACGAGATTGGCTGTTACTTTATTAACCTCATCCGCTAAGATGATAATTCTATCCTTTAACAAACGTGAATAAATATCGTATGAACGTTCTCCTCTACTGGTTTGTTCAACAACAACTGGAACTAAGCTCATGTTTCACCCTCCCAACTTTTCTATTTTACCCAATTAATTCATTAATTATTTTGTTACAACGTTAGCTGTTGATGTGATGATTTCAGCTGCTTTTTGTACTCTAAGATCTGAAGATAACATTTCTTTTTCGTAACCACCGAATGATTTTTTAAGTTCTTCAGCATCCATGTTGTAACGAGCTGCAAGTTTTTCGATTTCTGCTGTTAATTCTTCATCTGTAATAGTGATGTTTTCAGCTTCTACTACTTTTTCAAGTACTGCTCTTGAGCGTAATTGGAATTCAGCGTCTTTTTTGAAGTTTTCACGGAATGCATCCATGTTCATACCTGTGAATTGGAAGTATTGAGCAAGCTCAAGACCTTGTTGTTTCATACGCATTTCGAATTCTTTAACACTTCTATCTACTTGATCTTCGATCATGTTAGTTGGAATTTCTACTTTAGCATTTTCTACCGCTTTTTCAATTGATTGGTTTTCAATTTCAGCTTTACGACTAGCTTCTTTTTGAGCAACAAGTTTAGCTTTAACGTCTGCTTTGTAATCAGCTAATGTTTCAAATTCTGAAACGTCTGCTGCAAAGTCATCGTTGATTGCTGGAAGTTCTTTAACTTTGATTTCTTTAACTGTTACTTTGAACATAGCTGGTTTACCTGCTAAGTTTTCTGCATGGTATTCAGCTGGGAATGTAACGTTTACTTCTACTTCTTCACCAATGTTTTTACCGATTAATTGATCTTCAAAACCTTCGATGAATGATTTTGAACCGATTACAAGTGGGTAATCTGTTCCTTTACCTCCTTCAAATGCTTCGCCATCAACGAATCCTTCGAAGTCGATGATTGTTTTATCTTGTGGTTCTACAGCACGGTCTGTTACTGTGATTTCACGAGCATTTTTCTCAGCTTCTTTAGCGATTTCCATATCTACTTCTTCGTCGCTTACTTCAGCAGCTGCTACTTCAACTTGGAGGTTTTTATATTCACCAAGTTCAACTTCTGGTTTAACTGTAATATTTGCAATATATTTCATACCATCTTTTGACATTTCAGCAACTTCAATATCTCCTTGACGAAGACGTGCTGCCATATCAATTTTGTTTTCTTCTACAGCTTTTGCTAAAGTTTCATCAATGATGATATCTGCAGCTTTGTTGAAGAATACTTCTTGGCCATACATTTTTTCAATCATAGCTTTAGGTACTTTACCTTTACGGAAACCTGGCATATTGAAATCTTTTTTCATTTCATTGTAAGCTTTTGTTACTGCTGCTGCTACTACATCAGCACCTACCTCTACAGTAAGAGATACGATACTATTTTCTAATGCTTTTACTTCTGTATTCATGAAAGTGATCCTCCTTGGATTAAATATTCGTTAGGTTTAAGCATAAATATTGCATTATAAATTAACATTCAATAATTATAGCATAAAAGATGCAAAAAAGCTACTTCTATTCTTCATTATAAACTGAAAGCACTCAAGTTCCAAGTATTACATATAGTATGTATCTTTAAATTGTTTTATAATCAACTCATGTGATGTTTTGTATGGAAATTAGAAAGGATAGCCTTTATGGATATTAGCTTTAAACAGATCTATATGCAAAATATTTCCCCAAAGCTAATAGGAATAGATTTATTCCTTAAAACAAATGAAGCTCCATATGACCATGTAGAGGTTGCCCTTGTTCTAGGTATGCCCGTGCAAGAAGTTTTAAGTATTATGACCAAGCATAGTATTTCCTCTATTACTCTCGTAGACTTTTTCACGATCGTTATGCATTCTTCAAGTTATATCTGTAGACTCATTCAAAGACAATGGAAATATGCTCAAGTAGACCAATATACTCCTGAAATCCTGGCTGATATTTATGAAATCAATATTCACAAAGTACAAGCCGCGTTTGATACACTTGATAAATCTTCTGTATCTTCACAGGAAGTTATGGATGTATTTAACAACATCTATACATCTGTTTTTATTTTAAATAACGAGGTAAGATAAATTTTAGTTTTTACATAAAGGGGCTGCTATACCACTAAATACTTAGTGCTATAGCAGCCCTTTTATCATTTACATTAGATAATTAACATGCTTTGTTTGATTTGATTTGCTTTTTCCTCTCCTGAAATTACTTCTAAGAGTTTAAGTGCGAATTCAAAAGATGCACCTGCACCTTTACCTGTTACAATTTTATTACTTACTACAGTACGATCTTCAACATGTGTTGCACCATATAAGAATTGTTCAAAGTTTGGATAGCAAGTTGCTTTTTCACCTTCTAATACACCAAACTTACCAAGTACACTAGGTCCAGCACAGATGGCTGCAACCCATTTATCAGCCGCTTTAAATTCAAGTACTTTTGATTTTACAAATTCACTTGCAAATAAATTATCTACTCCAGGAAGACCGCCTGGTAATACTATCATACCTACTTCATCATAGTTAACTTCTTCTGCTTTTTGATCCATTTTTACTGTAATATTACGCGCGCTTGTTACTTCTTGGCCGTCTACACCAGCCATAATAACTTCTACGCCGCCTCTTCTTAAAACGTCAACTACACTTAAAGCCTCTACTTCCTCATAACCTGTTGCAAAAAACACTACAACTTTCATGCTGTCACTCTCCTAATTCTATAAGTCATTTTCTAATCCTTATATTAGCATATTTTTAATTTTAGTACAACTTTGTGTGTGGTATAAAATACTATAATTATCTAATCAAATCTAGCTAGTTTTTAATCTATATTTCTTAATCCCATTTATGGTACAATATAAGTAATTATTATTCTAGGAGGTAGCTGTCATGGAAATAGAACGTAAATTTTTAGTAAAAGAACTCCCTGACCTTAACATTTATCCTCACAAAAAAATTGTGCAAGGCTATATTTCCACAGATCCTGTCATTAGAGTACGCCAAATGGGTGATACTTATTGTGTATGCTTAAAATCTCAAGGACATATGATACGAGAAGAATTTGAGCTTAGTATCACAAAAGAACAATGTGATGCACTCTGGCCAAAAGTAGAAAATTCCCCTGTGGAAAAAACACGTTATTTTATCTCACTAGATCATAACTTGACCGCTGAACTAGATGTATACCAAGGTCACCTTGATGGGCTTCTCACTGTAGAAGTAGAGTTTGATTCACCTGTGGAGGCAGCAAATTTCATCCCACCTAGTTGGTTCGGTGAAGATATTACTCATGACAACCGTTATAAAAATAATCATCTTTCTGTTTATGGAATGCCCATAACATAATTCATTCCATAAAGGAGTACTGTAAGCCTGTTACCAGGTATATAGTACTCCTTTTTATTTTTATATTCTAAATCGCTATTCAAAATATACAGTACTTGACTCTGTTTTTATGCATTAAGCATAAATTTTTATTTTCAATACAATTTTTGACGCATTTAAGTCTCTCATCCGTATATATATATTTGTAAAGGACAAAACATATCCTAGGCTGTTATGTTTTTTACACTCTTAGAAAAGTTTATGATAAGCTTCCCCCTTCTCCTTTATATAGCTCTTCCAAAAAACCTGTAATTGAAAGAGTGGTAGCTTTCTAATACAGATTCATTCTTATAAGATTGTTTTACTGTAAACCCATCGTATAGATGCCATGCTAGACGCAGACCAAATAAGTCGTTACCAACCTAAGCCCCTTGCCGTGATATATGGAACTGCCATCCCTTTCACCTATAGTAGCTTATGCTCTTCCCGCCTTACTTCCCCGCTTATAGCATTGCTTCATACTTTAAAGTTTGCGTCCCAAACAATCACACTCTACCACCTTTAAAAGCCGATTTATAGAACTGTCATTTAAAAGGGGGACAGTTTCTTTAGATCGGCTTTTTAGATAAATAAACAAAACAAGAAAGAGAGGTTCTCGTTAGTAGAACCTCTCTTTCTTATATAAACTGGGCTAGAAGGATTCGAACCTTCGGATGCAGGAGTCAGAATCCTGTGCCTTACCGCTTGGCGATAACCCAATATTATTTACTTTTCAATTTTAACATAAACTTTCTGATAATTCAAGAGGGTAAAAAAATCGACTACCTAAGTAGTCATTTTTTACAGGGCTAGGAGGATTCGAACCTCCGAATGCAGGAATCAAAATCCTGTGCCTTACCGCTTGGCGATAACCCTTTATAAGCGTATCCACAGGGATTCGAACCCCGGACCCACGCCTTAGAAGGGCGTTGCTCTATCCAGCTGAGCTATGGATACACAAAGCGGGTGATGGGAATCGAACCCACGTGGCCAGCTTGGAAGGCTGGTGTTCTACCATTGAACTACACCCGCACATAGTAAGTATGTACATTCGATATGTTATTTAAAAGATGCGGGTGAAGGGAGTCGAACCCCCACGCCAATGGCGCTAGATCCTAAGTCTAGTGCGTCTGCCAATTCCGCCACACCCGCATATGAGCCACCGGAGGCTCGAACTCCGGACCACTTGATTAAAAGTCAAGTGCTCTACCAACTGAGCTAGTGACCCA
>JAHLFD010000269.1:0-5639 GCA_018883975.1 Candidatus Niameybacter stercoravium | reverse complement strand
AGTAAAGTATATTTAACAACTTCTTCATTTGTAACAAGTGTGTAGAGTTCTTTCGCTTTTCCCTCAAACATACCTTTTAAATACATTAAGTTTTCTGGCATTTGGTCTTCATAAAACATTTCAATATTTACTTGACTACTTACTGCCTCGTTAATTGTAATATTCATAAACTCACCTTCTCATTAGTGTTCTTAAAGTTTTTCTATTTCTTTTCTCATATGGCCTGTTAAAGTATGTGTCTCATCTGTACCGTATTCCCAGTACATTACACCTAATAAGCCTTTTTCATTCATGTATTTGATTTTGTGAGAGATTGACTCTTCATCATCATAACTAATGAATGTACTTCCATCGAATAAGTATGGTGCTTTACATACATCATCCCAATGTCTTGTAAAGCCATTTTTGTTGATGTAGTTTTGTGCTAAATCGCCGTAGCTTGGTCCATATGTACCAACTGTTTCAGCCATTTGAAGGTAACCATTATCCACATTTGGCACACCTTTCCACATTCTACTGTAGAATGCAACACCGATAACAAGTTTCTCTGCTGGTACACCTGCTGCCATGAAGTCACGAACAGCTTCTTCTGTACTTGCTGCAAATAAATCAATTTCTGGTGCATAAAGATTTGTGTGGTGACCTGTAAGAGTTTGGAATCCTCCGCGAAGATCATAAGTCATAAGTTGTACATAGTCTAATTGCTCTGCAACTTTGTCCATTTCTACACCTTTAAGGTAGAAGTTTCCGCCACCTGCTGCAATTGTAAGCATGTAGTACTTTTCAAATTTGTTTAAATCATCTCTGATTTGTTTAAGTAATGCTGTGAAGTTTTGTTTGTCTTCTTTGCATCCACCGATACCAGCTACTGTGTATGATGGGTATTCCCAGTCTAAGTCTAAACCGTCTAAACCATACTCAAGTACGATATCAATTGCTGTTTTAGAGAAATTTTTTCTACCTTCTTCTGTGTAAGCAGCTTCTGAGAAACCGCCAGCACCCCATCCACCAATAGATAAAACGAATTTAATCTCTGGGTTTAGGTTTCTGATTCTTGCCATATGATCTTTTGTAGCATCTGTGGCTGCATTCCATGTAACATTACCATCAATAACATGACCAAATGCGATATTGATGATATCAAGGTTTTTTGCATCAGCATCTGTAACATTTACTAAGTCTGCTGTGTTCACATAACCAATAAGTTTGTGTCTCATCATGGTGTACTCCTTTTTGGTAATAATAACTAAAAACTTTACTTTAATTTACTTTATAAGTTTTGTTAAGTAACTTATGTCTTATTTTATCATTTCTGTGCAAAATTTTCAATAAAATAATAAATCTAAATCATACTTTTGAAACCATTGCCTATAACTTCACTAGCATCTGTAATAATGACGAATGCATGTGGATCGACTGTATGAATCATCTTTTTAATCGTTACATATTCATTTTTTCCAAGTGCACAGAAAATGACTTGCTTATCCGATTCAGAGTACCCCCCTATCCCATTCATAATAGTAAACCCTTTACGTGTAGAATCACTAATATATGTTTTGATTTCCTCATTATGATCTGAGATAATAACAACAAATTTATTATTATTAAGGCTGCAAATCATACCATCCATACACATACTTGAAATATAAATGGCAATAATAGCATACAGTACTGATTCAATATTGTTAAAGACAATAGCGGATGCCCCTATCACTGTTAAGTTTAACACAAGAATCAGCTTGCCTACCTCAAATTGAGGAAATTTCTTTTGAAGAATAACACCTAAAATCGTAAGTCCACCTGTTGTAGACTCCGCCATATGTACTAAAGCAAGCCCCACTCCCATAAATACTCCACCAAATATACATGCAAGGAGGGGATCACCTTTATAAGTAGGAAAAAGAACGACTACATAGTCCGTTATAAATGAAAATAAAGTAATTGAAAAAAGTGCATTGTAAAAAAATTTCTTGGTCACATATTTATATGCCAAAATAAGAAGCGGGATATTAAATAAGAATGTAAAAAAACCTATCGGGAATCCTGTTACATAGTTCACTAAAATCCCAATACCACTTGCTCCCCCGGGTGCAATTTGCTGTGGTGCTGTAAAAGCATGAATTCCTAACCCATAAAGTACTGATCCAATAATATTTAATAATAAAAATTTACCGTATTTCTTAACGTCCACTTTTATTTACTCCTTTTTGTACTAGAAAGGCTCCCTTCAAGATGAAGAGAGCCTTTCTTTATATTAAATTATTGTTGTTCTAAACTTCTTTCGTAAGCTGTTCTGTAGATTTCCATGTATCTTTCTAATCCCATTTTGTTAAGAGTTTCTACATAGCTATCCCATTCAGCATCGATATCTGCTTGGCCTGTTGTCCATTTAGCTTTTTTCTCAGAAACGAAGTTTCTAATATCTGTAGCCATAGTTGAAAGTTCTTGTGATTCTTCAGCTGTGAAGTTGAAGATTGGAAGTGCATCAGCTAAGTATGGTTCATACATTGCATATCTTTCTTGTGATGCAATTTGACTTTCTGTTTGAACTAAGTATTCATTAATTCTTTCTGGTGTTTCAAGTGTTGGTACGTATGGACCTGGTGCTTCTGTTTGTACACCTGGCTCTAAAGTAATAACTTCGTATTTGCCGTCACCAGCTTCTACTAAAGTTTTACCATATCTAAGATTAAGTGAGTTTTCTAGCTCAAAGAATGAATCAATATATCTCATAGTTGCTTCTGGGTATTGGTTTGTAGCAGAGATAATCGCACGGTTTTTATCAATACCATGTTCAAATTGTGACCATAATTGGTGACCTTCTGGTCCTTTAAGTGGCTCAATTGCAATCCACTCTGTAGCTGTTCCATCTGCTGGACCATGTGTAAGGTAAGCACCTACATAATCAGAACCTCTTTTAGCCATGTATTGGTTATGGTCTTGTGTAAAGATTTCTGCATCGATAAGTTTGTTTGTGTAAAGATCTCTTGTCCATTTGATGTATTCTTTGTAACCTTCATCTGTACCTACGAAGATGATTTCCCCGTCTCTAAGCATTAAGTTTGCTGTACTGTCTGTTACACCGAATGCACCACTTAAACCTGTATCCCCATTCCATATGTTGTATGGTGGTGTTGGTTCATATGTGAATGGAATTTCATCTGCTTGACCATTTCCATTTGGATCTTGTGTTTTGAATGCTTCAAGAACAGCTTTGAATTCATCAGTTGTTTTTGGAACTTCAAGACCTAATTTATCTAACCATGTTTTGTTTAAGTATAATTTAGTTGGTACGTTACCATCTAAGTTACCGTTGATTGCTGGAATCGCGTAGATGTGACCATCTGGCATTGTAATTGCTTGTCTAATTTCTGGTCTTTCTTCTAATAAAGCTTTAATGTTTGGAGCATATTGATCAATTAAATCTTCAAGTGGTAAGAAAAGACCCATTTTTGCGTATTTATTGATCATTGTATCACTAAGACCTGAGAAAAATACGTCTGGTAATTGGTTTGATGCTAATGTAAGGTTTAGTTTTTCTTCAGCACCATCACCACTTACTGTTTGGAATTCTACATTAATACCTGTTTTTTCATTTAACGCTTGGAATACTGGGAAGTCTTTCCAATCACCGCCACCTGGTTCACCAAATGCGAATGCTTTTAATGTAATTGGTTGGTCAACTAATGGATAACCTTCAAGGTTTACATTAACTGCAACTTTATCTGCACCATTTGTTGCAGCTTTGTCTGATGAACAGCCAACTAAGCTAGTAGCTAAAAGTGCTGTTGCTGTTGCTAAAGTAAGTACTCTTGTAAATTTAGTCATGCTATGATACCTCTCTTTTTTTATATTACTAAACAGATTATAGGTCCTCCAAAAGGAGGACCGTATCAACCTTTTACTGATCCAATCATCATACCTTTTACAAAGTGTTTTTGAACGAATGGATAAATACAAAGTACTGGTAATGAAGAAACGATGATTACACCGTATTTGATCATCTCTGAAAGTTTTCTCTGAGCTTCTACTGCTTCTGCATTTGCCATACTTCCGCCTGCTACAGATTGTTGTTGAATAAGAATTTCTCTTAAGATTACTTGTAATGGATACATATCTCTATCTGTTAAGTAGATTAATGCACTAAAGTATGAGTTCCAGTGACCAACTGCATAGATAAGGAACATAACTGCAAGGATTGGTTTTGATACTGGTAATACAACTTTGAAGAAGTATTTTGCGTAAGTACATCCATCTACGATAGATGCTTCATATAACTCTTCTGGAATACTTTGAGCGAAGAAAGATCTTGCTACGATAAGGTTATATGTGCTTACAGCTCCTGGAAGAACTAACGCCCAGATTGTATTGTTCATACCTAAATTGTTAACAAGTAAGTATGTTGGTACAAGACCACCACCGAAGAACATTGTGAATGTGAAAAGAGCCATGATCACATTTTTACCAACAAGTTCTTTTCTTGATAAAGCGAATGCTGCTGGAATAGTAAGAAGTAAGTTAATACCTGTTCCTACTACTGTATATTTAAGTGAGTTCCAGTAACCTGTCCAAATTTCTTTGTATTCGAAGATTCTTTGGTAACCTTCTGTACTGAAGTCAACTGGTAATAACCAAACTTCACCCCTTGCTACTGCGTCTGGTGAACTAAATGATGCGATTACGATAAAGTAAAGTGGATAAAGTACAAGTAACAGAATCATCGCTAAGCCGATGTAGTTAAGAACGTCAAATACCTTATCTGATTTTGCTTGTTTGCTAAAGCCTTCTCCAAATATCTTTTCTAACATTGATGTCTCCTCCTTTCTTACCACAATCCGTCTTGTCCAATTTTCTTAGATACCTTATTAACTGTTACAAGTAAGATACAGTTAATGACTGAGTTGAATAAACCAACTGCTGTTGAGAATCCGTATTCTGCATTGATAAGACCCATTTTGTAAACATATGTTGCAATGATTTCTGAGTTTTCCATGTTAAGTGGATTTTGCATTAAGAATGCTTTTTCGAATCCCATACTCATAACTGAACCACAGTTAAGGATAAGTAATGTAACGATTGTTGGAAGAATTGTTGGAAGGTCAATGTTCCAAATTCTTTGAAGTTTTGTAGCACCATCTACTGTAGCTGCTTCATGAAGCTCAGGACTTACACCTGATAATGCTGCTAAGTAAATAACCGCACTCCAACCCATACTTTGCCAGATTCCTGACCATACATACATGTGTCTGAAGTATTTAACTTCACCCATGAATAATTTTGGTTCACCACCAAATAATTTAATAACTTCGTTTACTAAACCACCATTTACTGAGAAGAAGATCCCAAGCATACCTACGAGTACTACGACTGAGATAAAGTGTAGTGCGTAAGTTACTGTTTGAACTAATTTCTTGAATTTACTGTTTTTAACTTGATTAAGTGCTAACGCTAAAATAATAGGAATAGGGAATCCTACTATTAAAGAGTAAAGACTTAAGATTAAAGTGTTACCAATAAGTTGTTTGAATTGGTATGAATTGAAGAAACGTGTAAAGTGATCAAATCCTACCCATGGGCTTCCTGTAATCCCCATAATTGGGTTGTAATCTCTAAATGCTAACTGTACACCGTACATTGGC
>JAHLFD010000268.1:0-7290 GCA_018883975.1 Candidatus Niameybacter stercoravium | reverse complement strand
TTAAGATTTCTTAATATGCCTATTGCTACTTATATGCGTTCAAATGATTTAAAAGATGTACTCATACTATATAACGTACAGAATTTTGCAACAGTTAATCAGTTTAGTTTGCTTGGAAAATGAAAATAATTATTTACAATTGAACGAAACTTATTTACAATTGAACGAAACTTATTTATAATGAGCTTATAAACTATTTATAAGAGAGGACTAATGATTATGAAAAAAACAATGAATACTTTCAAACATTTAAGAATAAATGCATTGCTCCCACTAACGTTCATATAAATAGGACTAGGTAAATAAGGTATACACCATACAGTATAAAGAGTGTAAAAATAGAATAAAAAATAAAGGAGTCAATAAGATGGATTTAAAAGGAACAAAAACAGAAGGTAATTTACTTACAGCTTTTATAGGGGAATCACAAGCGACAAATAAATATACATATTATGCATCTAAAGCAAAAAAAGAAGGCTACACTCAGATTGCAGCACTCTTTGAAGAAACAGCGCATAATGAAAGGGAACATGCAAAAATCTGGTTCAAACTGCTTCATGAAGGTATTGGGGATACGAAAGAGAACCTGAAAGATGCAGCAACTGGAGAAAATTATGAATGGACAGATATGTATAAGAACTTTGCTAAAGAGGCAAGAGAAGAAGGATTTGACCATATTGCCTTCTTATTTGAAGAAATCGCTAAAATTGAAAAAGAGCATGAGGAGCGTTATAGAAAACTTTATCAAAATCTAGATACCAATCAAGTATTTCATAAAGAAGAAAAAGTACAATGGATTTGTAGAAATTGTGGACATATTCATGAAGGACCAGACGCACCAGAAGTATGTCCAGTCTGTGCACATCCACAAGCTTATTTTGAAGTTAGAGCAACCAATTACTAAGGGTATTGCTTAAAATAAGAGTTATTTAAGAGAAAGGGGTACTGCATAATGAAAATATTGTGCAGTACCCCTTTTTTAGCGTCTTTTTACTTCAACATTTTCCTCATTTCATATTAGTAGATTCTATACTATTATGCCAAGGTAAGGTGGTACAACTAGTAAGTACTAGTAAATTTAAGATCATTAGAAAAGCAGTAGAACTTTTTTATATAAGTAGCATCCTTTCTTTTTATGTATAGTTCATCTTAATCACTAACTATAAGTTGATACTTATCTTTTATTAAAATCCATGAGTTAAATATAAACTTAGTAAATAATTTAGTTTTTGTTGTTATTATAATGCAGAAAAAATTACAGGAGACCTTTAAATGTTCACTTAGTCATCACATAAATTATTTTGGATACTGTATAATAAAAGAAAGTAAAAATGAAGGAGTATACTATGTATAAACTGTGCATTATAGATGATGAAGAGAAAATCAGAGCGCTGATTAAAAAATATGCCCTATTTGAAGGCTATGAAGTAAAGGAAGCTGAAAATGGCATGCAGGCTATAGAAATGTGTCAGAGGGAGAACTTTGACTTAGTTGTTATGGATATTATGATGCCAGAACTAGATGGTTTTTCAGCTTGCAAAAAAATTAGGGAGTTTTCAGAAGTACCTGTTATTATGCTTTCTGCTAGAGGTGAGGAGTATGATAAAATTCATGGCTTTGAAATAGGTGTAGATGACTATATGGTTAAGCCTTTTTCACCTAAAGAGCTTATGATGCGTGTACAAGCAGTTCTTAAAAGAAGTAAGTCAAATCAAGAAATAGCTCAGAAAGATATTATGCAGTGTGAAGGGCTTAAAATTGATTTTACAGGTCGTCTAGTCTATATAGATGAGGAAAAAATAGATATGTCACCTAAAGAATATGAGTTACTATTTTATATGGCTAAAAATAAAGGCGTTGCTCTAAGAAGAGAGCAGCTTTTAAATCAAGTATGGGGATATGATTTTTATGGAGATGACAGAACACTAGATACCCATATTAAACTATTAAGACGGAGTCTTAGACACTATAGCAAATTTATAGTTACACTAAGAGGGGTGGGGTATAGGTTTGAAAGCTGATAGATTCAGTATTAAATGGAAACTCTATGCCTATCTCATAGGATTCGTAGGAATTATGCTTGTTATCTTATGGATTTTCCAAGTTGTATCCTTAGAAAGTTTTTATAAAGGGATTAAAACAAGTAGTATTAAAAAAGCCGCCTATACTATTGTAAAAAACATCGACCATGGAGAGTTAGGCCAGCTCCTAGAAAGACTTGCAAGTCAGAATGATATGGAAGTTAAAATTGTAGATGCTACAGGCCAGGTACTTTATGAGGTAGCTGGAGCACCTGGAGAACGTATACAAATGATTCCTAGAAGTGAATTATATGCTTATTATCATAAGACATTAGAAGGAGGAGGAGAAGCTTTATCTTTTATTAATGAGGAGGATATAAGGCCTTTCATACATGAAGATAGATTATTCATTGGCAAAATACCACCACATGGGAAAAAAGTAATGGAGAGTCTTATTTATACACAGATGGTAACGATGAATAATGGAGTGCAGGTTATGCTTTTCCTAACGACGAGATTGACGCCTGTTCAAGCCACTGTTGATACCTTAAGAGTACAGCTTATGTATATTACCCTTATTTTACTTATGGTAGCTATTTTGATTGCTTTCTTTATTTCTAAAAAAATATCAAAACCTATTATGAAAATAACCCAGACAGCAGGAGAATTAGGTAAAGGTAATTATAATATTGTATTTGAAGGAACAGGTTATAGAGAAATTAGAGAACTTAATGATACTTTAAACTATGCAGCAAGGGAGCTTTCAAAGGTGGAAACACTAAGAAGAGAACTTGTTGCTAATGTATCTCATGACTTAAGAACCCCTTTGACCATGATTATAGGCTACGGAGAAATGATTCGTGACTTACCAGGAGAAGATACACCTGATAATGTACAAGTTATTATTGATGAAGCTTCAAGGCTTAGCATGCTTGTAACAGACTTATTAGAGCTTTCAAAACTTCAAGCTGGAGAAATGACCTTAAGCTTTAAGTGTTTTAATCTAACTCAAAGTATTAAAGAGATTTTAGAAAGGTATACAAAGCTTACAGAGCAGCAAGGATATGAACTGAATTTTTTATATGAAGAGGAGGTTTATATTGAGGCAGATGAACTTAAAATTTCCCAGGTGCTCTACAATCTGATAAATAATGCCATTAATTATACGGGACTAGATAAGAAAGTTACTATAAGACAACTTGTCACGCAAGATCAAGTTAAGGTTGAAATTATAGATACAGGAGAAGGTATTGATAAGGAGCAGTTACCTTATGTATGGGAAAGATACTATAAGATTGATAAAACTCATAAAAGAGCGCAGATTGGTACAGGTTTAGGGCTTTCTATTGTAAAAAATATATTAGAGCAGCATCATGCTCTGTATGGTGTACTAAGTGAAAAGGGAAAAGGAAGTAACTTCTGGTTTGAATTGAATAGGAGAAGCAAGGAGAGATGATGAGTCTCTCCTTTTTTAGTTAGTTTTCAGGAGATGTTCAGATAGTTATCACATTAGGAGAGTAATCTAGTACTAGCTCAAGAAAAAGGTGGTGAGAACATGAAAGAGGAACAGCTTAAATTTAGACATGAGCTGAAACATACAATTAATACAGGCGATTACATTGCACTTAAAATGAGACTTAAATCCATTGCAAAGTCAGATAAAAATGTGGATGCATCAGGGCAGTACCGTATAAGGAGTCTTTATTTTGATAATCTCCATGACAAAGCTCTAAGAGAGAAAATTGATGGCGTCAATAATAGAGAAAAATTCCGTATTCGTTATTACAACAATAATTTTGATTTTATACGTCTAGAGAAAAAGAGTAAATTAAATGGGCTATGTCATAAGAAATCCACACCTATTACAAAGATGCAGTGTGAGGCTATACTTGCCGGTGATATAGAGTGGATGAAGTATGAAGAAGACCCTCTCCTTATGGAACTATATATAAAAATGTATAATGAGCAACTAAGGCCTAAGACTTTAGTAGATTACATAAGGGAGCCTTTTGTCTATGAACCAGGTAATGTACGCATTACCATAGATCGAGAGATTCGGACAGGTCTTTATCTAACAGACTTATTTGACTTAGATGCACCTATGATTCAGGTAAATGAGCCAGGAACTATGATTCTTGAAGTGAAATATGATGCCTTTTTACCAACGATTATGGCTGATCTTGTGCAGACACCCAATAGAAGAAGCTCAGCTTTTTCAAAATATGCAGTCTGCAGGATGTATGGCTAGAAAAGATAAAAAGAAAAGAGGATAAAGTATGACATTTAATGATGTTTTAAAATCTAGTTTTATTGAGAAGGTGACAGCTTTCTCACCTTTAGATATGTGTATTGCATTAGGGCTTGCCTTCGTATTAGGTTTATTTATTTTTCTAGTGTATAAGAAGACTTTTAATGGTGTTATGTATTCAGCTAGTTTCGGTATTTCCTTAATGGCTATGACACTTATTACTACACTGATTATTTTAGCTGTAACATCCAATGTGGTGTTATCTCTTGGTATGGTAGGGGCATTATCTATTGTACGATTTAGAACAGCTATTAAAGAGCCACTTGATATAGCCTTTTTATTTTGGGCTATTACTGTAGGAATTGTCATTGGAGCGGGACTTATTCCACTTGCTTTCTTTGGTTCTTTGTTTATCGGCATTATTATGGTTATCTTTGTCAATAAGAAAACTTCAGATAATCCTTATATTCTTGTGATTAACTGTTGCAATGATGAAGCTGAAAAACTAGTAATGGGTACAGTAGAAAAGAATGTAAAAAAACATATGATTAAATCTAAGACTATTACAGCAAGCAATATTGAGCTAAGTATTGAAATACGATTAAAAGATAAAACCACACAGTTTATTAATCAGATTTCAGATTTAAAGGGTGTTACTAGTGCAGTACTTGTAAGTTATAACGGAGACTATATGGGATGATTACCAGCAAACATATTCATGTGTGGACTTTAATCGCTGTTGGGATTGTAACATGTTTTATGTGTATCTTCTTATTTAAGCCTGATGTACTAGGGATTGTTCCAGCTTACTATGTACCTGAATATGCTGAAAAACTTTTTGATAAAAATGCAGTAAGCACTATTGATATACAAATAGATCCCAAGGAGTGGGAAAATATGTTAGATAATGCACTTCAGGAGGAGTATGTAAAGTGTGATGTAGTGATTAATGGTGAGACTATTTACAATGTAGGTATAAGGCCTAAAGGGAATACGAGCCTAACGCAGGTTGTTAACGATCCTACTACCGACAGAGTAAGCTTCAAATTTGAATTTGACCACTATGTAAAAGGGCAGACTTATTATGGTCTTGATAAGTTAGTAGTGAACAATATGTATGCAGATGCTACTTATATGAAAGAATATTTATCTTATGATTTAATGGACTATATGGGTATTAAGACGCCTTTATATGCTTTTACCAGCATTACAGTTAATGGGGAGCCATGGGGACTTTATTTGGCATTAGAAGCACTTGAAGAGTCTTTTGCTATACGTAACTATGGAGCAGACTATGGTAAGCTGTACAAACCTGAAACAATGAATATGGGTGGTGGAGGCAAGATGCCTAATGGAGGCGACAGGCCTGAAATGCCACAAGGAGATAAAGGTGGACAAATGCCAATGCCAGGTGGAGTAGAAGATAAAGCTAGCCAAATGCCAACATCAGGTAATGAAGGAGGCCAGATGCCTACGCCAAGTGGTGTAGGAGGCGAAGATAGCCAGGTACCTATGCCAAACGGCATAGAAGGCGGAAATGGCCCAATACCTATGCCAAGCGATGTGGCAAGTGAAGGTAGCCGAGCGTCTATGCCAAATGATGTAGAAGGAAAAGGTGAGCAGGTATCTATGCCAAACGATGCAGGAGACAGGCAGCAAATTGAAGCTGTGACACAGGCCTCTCAAAATGCTTCCAATAAGTCAAATGAAGAAGATAGACAGATGGCAGGGAATAAACCACCTGAAATGCCGTCAGGAGAGTTCCCACGTGGAGACTTTAAAGATAAAGGGCAAGGTATGCCTATGGATAGAGATAGTGGTGGAAGTAACTTAGTATATACAGATGACAATTTAGAAAGTTATGAAACAGTATTTGAAAGTGCGGTATTTGAAACATCGGATGAAGACAAAGGGCGTGTTGTAACAGCTCTAAAAAAACTAAGTTTAGGTGAAGAACTAGAGACTTATATAAATGTTCCAGAAGTGCTTAAATATTTTGCAGCTAATACAATACTGGTTAACTTAGATAGTTACTTAAGTAATATGCAGCATAATTACTATCTCTATGAAGAAAAGGGACAACTTTCTATGTTGCCATGGGACTATAACTTATCTTTTGGGACTTTTCAAGGTGGAAGTAGTACAGCTGTAATTAACTTCCCTATTGATACACCTGTTTCAGGAGTTTCTCTAGAAGATCGTCCTATCATAGGAAAGCTTCTTGAAGTACCTGAGTATAAGGAGGCTTATCATAATGATTTAGAAAGTGCAGTAGCTTCATATTTTGAAAGTGGTCTTTATGAAAAACGTATTGATCAGTTAGATGCTTTAATTGATGATTATGTAAAAGAGGATGCTACAGCTTTTTATAGTTATGATGAGTATAAGGCATCTTTACCAGTCTTAAAAGCATTTGGTGCATTACGTGCTCAAAGTATTAGAGGGCAGTTAGAAGGCACTATTCCAAGTACCACAGAAGCTCAAAAAAATGAACAGGAAAAACTCATTCAAGCAGACTCTATTAATCTTAGTTTGTTAGGAAGTCAAAATAATCGTGAAAATTTTAAAAGATAGGCTTGCATAACACAGATAAAAAATATATAATAATAATCATAATACAGTATACTGTATATTGTATACACGAGAAAAAGTGATTAATAGAGGTAGGTATTTGATGATGAATGAAGTGCAACAAGTAAAAACAAGATTCGATTTTGCAAAGTTTCTTACAGACAGTAGACAAGTAGTGCAGTATAATGGAGAAACCTTTTCAAAAGAAGTAAAGGGTAATTTAATTAAAATTAAAGCTGACAATCAATTAGTTTATGAAGTTCACAAAGAAAAGAAAATTCTTATCGTATTAAAAGCACTTTATATGACTTTCCATAGAGATGCTTATTGGGATGTTGCTAAAATAGCAAATTTAGATGAAGTCTTAGCAGATACAAATACTTTAATTCGTATATAAAAAGAGGAAGAGGCAGTAAGGTAAAATACTGACTCTTCCTCTTTTTTACACAG
>JAHLFD010000267.1:0-17796 GCA_018883975.1 Candidatus Niameybacter stercoravium | reverse complement strand
TCACGTTTATTGGCTTTGCCTTCTGGTAAAATAGTAACTTTTTGGTCATCTATATCTTTAATAGTCGCTTTTTTGATGACTACATCTTGGTCTTCTACTTGTTCTTGCTCTACTACATCTTCTAGAATAATAATTTCATAAGCTGTTGTTTGTGCTGGAATAGAAGCTGTTTCAAATGGTGCTTGAACTACTTTGACTTTCATATCTTCTTTCAAATCCCCTATTTTTACAACAGGTTTTGTTTTTTCATAGCTTAACTTTGTTTCTTCCCCTACATTTAAAATCTTATAGTTTGTTAATTTATCAGCCTTACCTACTGGTAAAATAGTTACCTGATTATTTTTGGCATCTACTTTTTTAATAATAGCTTCATCGATTACAGTACTTTTCTCATACTGTGGTGTTGTAATAGTTACTTGGCCATTTTCAAAGGTTACATCTTTGCCTAAAGCCCTTACTATATCATTAACAGATACATAATTTCTACCATTATAATAAATAGTTTGTGTATCCTCCAATATTTCTGTGCCATCTAAACGGTATTCAATACTTGGATATATATAAGCTGTAATCTTTTGCATAATAGGTTGGGCTATAAGTGGAACAGATACAACAGTTGCAATAAGCATTGCACTTAATACATTTCTTTTCAATTTCTTATTCATATGTCTTCCTCCTCTAAGTTGGTTTACTTATAAGACGTCTGAAGTCGTCTTAAAGTTCCATATTTTTCTATTTTTATTATATAGATTTTTTCTCTTTTGAGGAGTAGAGTAATCTATTTGTAATAGAATACACATGAAATTGTTATCTCTATAAAAGCACCCTATACTGCAAACTGACTATTATAAAGCTCTGCATAAAATCCTTTTCTAGCTAAAAGCTCTTCATGATTACCTTGCTCTATAATCTTGCCTTCTTTCATAACAAGGATTATATCTGCATTTTGAATGGTGGAAAGGCGATGGGCTACAATAAAAGTAGTTCTGCCTTCCATAAGTTTATTAAACGCACTTTGAATCTGGACTTCTGTTCGGGTATCAATAGAAGAGGTGGCTTCATCAAGAATCAGCATAGGCGGCTTACAAAGCATTACTCTTGCAATACATAAAAGCTGCTTCTGCCCTTGTGAAAGCATGCCTCCATCTTCACCAATAACTGTATCATATCCTTTTGGTAAACGCTTAATAAAGGAATGTGCATGAGATGCCTTGGCTGCTGCAATGATCTCATCATCTGTAGCATCTGGCTTACCCATTACAATATTTTCTCTAATAGTTCCTTTTTTAAGCCATGTTTCTTGAAGAACCATACCATAGTTAGAGCGTAAGCTTTTACGTGTTACTTCTCTTATATCTATGTTTTCTACACCAATACTACCTTCATCTACGTCATAAAAACGCATAAGTAAATTAATAAGAGTGGTTTTACCACATCCTGTAGGTCCTACAATAGCTACTCTTTGTCCTGGTTTAATCGCAATATTAAAGTTCTCAATAAGCTTTTTATCTGGTACATAAGAAAAAGCCACTTGCCTGCAAACAACCTTTCCTTCTACACCTTGTAAATGCACAGCATCTACAGGCTCTGGCACCTGCGGCTCTTCTTCAATCAGTTCAAAGATTCTTCCTGCACAGGCAATAGCATTTTGCAATTCTGTTACTACACCTGAGATTTCATTAAAGGGCTTGGTGTACTGATTGGCATAACTTAAAAAGCATGATAAGGCACCTACTGTTATTCTACCTGTTAATACAGCTAGCGCGCCTGTAATGGCTACACCTGCATACACAATGCTATTCACAAAACGTGTACATGGATTCGTGAGTGAAGAGAAGAATGTAGCACGTAGTGAATAATGCGCAAGCCTTGTATTGATTTCATCAAACTGCTCAAGGGCTTCTTCTTCATGCCCATAAGCTTTCACTACTTTTTGACTGCCTATCATTTCATCAATAAAAGCTGTCTGTTCTCCTCTTGCTTCTGATTGTAATTTAAACATGGTGTAAGTTTTCTTAGCAATAAAGCTTGCTACAAACAAGGAAAGAGGTGTGACTAATACCACCACAAAGGTAATACCTACATGAATAGTCAGCATAAAAAAGAGGGTCCCGATGATAGTCATAATCCCTGTAAAGAACTGCGTAAATCCCATAAGCAAGCCATCAGCAAATTGATCCACATCTGTAATCACACGGCTTACAATCTCTCCTTGAGAGCGTCCATCTAAATATTTAAGAGGTAAAATCTCTATCTTCTTAAAAGCTGCATCTCTCATATCACGTACTACGTTATAAGTGACCTTGTTATTAATCTTATTCATAGTCCACTGAGCCAGTGCAGTGATGCTTACCATAACACTGATGATGACTAGGTAACGTAAAATAAATGTAAAGTTTACCTGACCATATACAATGCCATCAATAGCTTTTCCTATTAAAATAGGTACATATAAAGTCAGAATAACAATTAAAGTCGCTAAGGCTATAGAAAGGAGTATAAGCCCTGTATATCTCTTAATATATCGCATGACTTTGCTTAAAATTTCTTTTTGACCTTTTTTATTTTGACCCATTACTTCTCCTCCTTTCTAAACTGTGAATAGTAAATTTCACTATAAACCTGACAATTTTCAAGAAGCTCTTCATGGGTGCCTTTACCTACCATCTTACCATCATCTAAAACAATAATGAGGTCAGCATACTGAATAGAAGATGCTCTTTGAGAAACGATAAATACAGTTGGCTTATAATCTAATGCTTTAATGGCTCCTCTCAGCTTAGCATCTGTAGCAAAATCTAGAGCTGACGTACTATCATCTAAAATAAGAATATCTGGCTTTTTCACTAAAGCTCTAGCAACGCTCATACGTTGTCTTTGTCCGCCTGATAGATTCTTGCCACCTTGATGAATACTTCCTGTTAATCCACCTTTTTGAGCTACTACATCTTCACCTTGTGCAATACGAACCGCCTCTAACATTTCTTCTTCTGTGGCATCTTTTTTGCCCCATCTCATATTAGAACCAATGTCACCTTTAAATAAGACAGCCTTCTGCATGACAATCCCTATCTTATCTCTAAGGGCTTTTGTCTTATACGCTTTCACATTGACGCCATCTATCAAGACTTCACCTGCTGTCGCATCATAAAATCTAGGAATCATATGAACAAGAGAAGTCTTCCCTGAACCTGTTCCGCCTATAATTCCTACTGTTTGACCTTGCCAAACCGTAAAGTCAATTCCCGTTAAAGACTCTTCCCCTGCTCCTTTATAAGTTAAGGATACATTTTTGAAATCCACAACTGGAACCCCTGACTTCCTAGAGGCACCTTCAGCTTCCTGCCCTACGCCTTCTTCCATACTAGGCTTAATCTCAAATACCTCTACAATACGATTACCACAAGCTACAGATTTGTTAATCGTAATCATTAAGCTAGCTAGTTTAATAAGCTCAACTAAAATTTGAGACATGTAATTATAGAGCGCCACCACTTGCCCTTGTGTTAAGATGCCATTATCTACCTGAATAGCACCTACCCATATAAGTGTGACAATTGCAATATTAATAATGACATATGTAAGAGGATTCATTAACGCAGAAACCTTACCTGCTTTTTTCTGAGCTGTTGTTAAGGCCTCATTTTTCACTTTAAAAGCTTCTATCTCCTCTTCTTCCTTACAAAAAGCACGGATAACACGTATACCTGCTAAGTTTTCTCTTGTAATACCTAATACGCCATCTAACTTTTGCTGCACAGATTTGAGCATAGGAATATTCATAAGCATAATACCAAACACTACAATAGATAATAGAATAATTGCTATAACAAAAATGAAAGCTGATTTAACATCAATGGTAAAAGCCATAACCATAGCCCCAAACACAACAAAAGGCGATCTTAAAAATAAGCGCAGTACCATATTCACACCATTTTGTGCTTGATTTACATCGCTTGTCATACGAGTCATCATCGTCGATGTCCCTACCATGTCTATCTCTGTAAAAGAAAGACCCATTAAATGTTTAAATAAAGCATGGCGAAGCCCTGTTCCAAAACCAATGGCTGCCTTAGCTGAGAAATACTGCGCCGTTACGGAGCAAACAAGTCCAATAAGAGCAAGCAAAATTAAAATCATACACATCTTTAAAATATAACCTGTATCTCCATTTGCAATACCTGTATCAATAATGGCTGCCACAATAAGGGGCACAAATAATTCAAAAGATGCTTCTAACATTTTAAATAAAGGTGCTAAAACACATTCTTTTTTATAATCCTTTAAGTATACCCATAACCTCTTCACTTTTTCATTCCTTTCTCTCGTAAATTGATAACGCTTCATTCTATCATAACACGGTCTCTTCTATACAAAAATTACGAATATGATATACTTTATATATGATTTTCATATAGGAGGATACCATGGATTTTAAACAACTCACTTACTTTGTCACCACCGTTCAAGAAGGGAACATTTCAAAAGCTGCTCACAAGCTTCATATTTCTCAACCTCCTTTAAGTACCAAGATTAAAGAATTAGAAACAGAACTTGGTGTTATTCTTTTTGAACGAGGCTCTCGGAAAATAGAACTCACTCAAGCTGGTCATATTTTTTATGCACGTGCCATCTCCATTTTAGAACTTGTAGATGTAGTCCAAAAAGAATTAGAGGATTATACACAAGGTAAAATGGGAACTTTACGTGTAGGCATTATTTCTTCTATAAGTAGCACTTTAATCAGTGAATGGCTTAGTGCCTTTCATAAGCTCTATCCTGAAATCAGTTTTAATCTATTTGAAGGTAATACCTATGAGCAGCTAGACCGCCTTAGAAATAATCTTATAGAGCTTGCCATTGTTCGTACACCTTTTTCCGCTGAGGATCTAGAGTGTACCGTTCTAGGAAAAGAAAAAGTATTTGCAGTAGGTAGCCATGACTATTTTAAGGATATCCATACCCCTACTGTTACTCTAGGAGATATTTGCAACAAGCCTCTTATTCTCTATCGCCGCTGGGAACAGGTACTTAAAAACATTTGTCATGAAAAGGCTCTAACCCCTAATATTTTTTGTATGAATGATGATGCTAGAACTACAGCCAGTATGGTGAATGCCGGTCTTGGTATAGGCATTATTCCTGAATCAGCCCTTTCTCTTCTTTCAGATACTTCCATTACACAAAAAGTGATTGAGGAAAATACTTTGGAATCAAGCATTTGTATCTTAAGAAATCCGAATAGCTATTTATCTACTGTAGTAGAACTTTTTTATTCATTTTTAAAGAGCTATAACGCTTAAATAATACTTTCCATAAAAAAGACTTATAAGTTCCTTTTATATAGCAACTTATAAGTCTTTTACTTCTCTCTAATGATATTCCTCCGTGAATCCAATATTCCCTGTGGTTTGATAAACAACTTTGGAAATAAAGCTATTACTCATAAGCAGTTCACCCGCTTCATTGTATCCTGCTGTACAGTATACTTCTAAAAATTCCATCACCCCATCCTGATCTATATCTATTTCACGCCTATCTAGGAGATTGTATCCTTCTAAATAAGTCCCATCATCTATAAAGGGAATAATTTGAACCTCTTTAGCTTCTTGTGACTCTTCTAGCTCCAAATACTCTATAGGTGGTGTGCCGTCTTTTCCATTATAAGCCACTAAATACTCTATACTCTTGCCATTAGCTGTAATGGTAAGCATGAGTTCTGGAATACCCTCTGGACGTATGGCCTCAAGCATTAAACCGTAGTTATCTTCTGTTTGCTCTTTGCTATACAAAGTCTCTTTAATAACCCACTCTTCATCTTCAAACTGTACCCTCTGCACAGTTACTGTTGAACCATTATATTTAGGTACTATAAGAAGTCTTTCACCTTCTTCACTATGTTTGTAAGTTTCTAGATGCGCAAAGCTTTCTAGCATATCTGAAGTCGGCTCATTTATAATGATTCCTAATACTTGCTCTTCTGCATACTTTTCAAATGCTGTATTATAAGCATAATCTAAAGCAAGTTGACCTACTGGCTGCGTATTATTTATGTCTGGTTCTAAGACTTGACTCTTACATCCTGTGATGAATATAGACAATATGATTCCCGCTAGAAATAACCGTCCTCCTCTTTTCACTATACCTCTCCCCTTTACTTCAATAACATTTACTTGTATTTCATCATATGCTATTTATTCATCCTACTCTATACTTTTTACAGCCTCTAATATATTATCTGCTATATAATTCGCTTCTCTCCTTTAAAGTATTGTTTAAATAAGTAGCATAACCTCTTAAAGGTTATTTCTTGTTGTGCTATTTATTTTAATATACTTCAAATTTAATTATTAATCAGTATTTTTTTCTTGGTCTAATTATAATTTTGGGCTCTGTTAGACCTTTAGGCTAAATATGCTCAATGCATGATTCCATCAAAACAAGGATACATTCCTCTATGGCACATCAAGCTTTGTGGACACTAGAATCTATCATTTTAGAATCTGACCAAGAACCCTCACTAAAAGCATCTAACTATTCAGACCATTTATAAGTATGTTATACTAATGTTAAACAAATAGATATTTTAAGGAATCATAATATGACTTTATCTACATAACAAAGGGGAAATCACTATGAAGATTAATTTTATTAAAGCAAATAAAGAGGATGCAGGATTTATACGTTCACTATTTACTAATGGTGAATATGAGCTATATTTTGCTGAAAATGATACAACTACAGAGGAATGGGAAGAACGCTTTAAGTTCTATGATGATATGTGCAACAGACTCATAATTGATACGGATACAGGAGAGAAAATAGGATGGCTATTATATGATATAGAAGATGAGATTTGTAAAATCCATTTAATTGTATTGAGATATGAATTAATAGGAAAAGCTTTTGGATATTGGACATTACGAGCATTAGAAAATTTAGTAGTTACTAAAGCTAAATATATTATTCTAGATGTTCAACAACGTAATACTCGTGCTGTAAGATTTTATGAAAAATTCGGTTTTAAGATTGTTAGTGAAGAAAAACAAGTATGTGGTAATGCGGAAGAGTTATATTACAATATGAAGTATGATTTTAAAATAGGAATTAATGAAATTCAATAAAATAGATATTTTATTAGTGATAGAAACGAAAGACAGGGGGAAGATATGAGTCTTAGTAACCGATTTAGGAAAGTATGTTTAGTTATTTTGGTTCTTATTTGTGTGCTTGCTTACGGTATTTACTGGGCATTTTTTGATGTGCAACGTATAAAAGGGCAAGAGTTGTTAGGAAGCTATTTATCTCCAAATCAAACTTATAAAATGACAACATATTTAAATAATGGTGGTGCAACCGTTGATTATGCTATATTAGGGGTTGTGATAAATCTAGAAAGTAGAAGAAACAAAAATATTTATTGGCAATATCATTGTAAAACAGCAACGGTTGAGTGGTTGGATGATAGAACTGTTAAAATAAACGGCATAGTGTTAGATGTAGAAAAAGATACTTATGATTATAGACGTGAATAATACAAACAACTTTGTCTAACACAGTTTAATACTGACTGTTCCTATTCTGCTAAAAACATAAAATGAAAATAGACATGATGATCACATCATGCCTACTTTTTAATTAAATCTCTTTTTTCTAAATATAATAAAACAAAAACAATAACTAGCACAATATTAATAAGGCCCACTGCTTTTTCTGCATATTCGCCAGTTGTCAGCGCTCCCATCCAGCCACCTATAACAAACATAAGAATAACCCCTAAATAAACCTTGCCATTTTCTAAGGCTTCATGTTCTTTTGTAATGGAGTAATGTGCGAAACGTTCTGCTACATTCTTCAAATTCCCTGTAAACATAACAGTAGAGTAAGCATTTCCATTTACTTTACGAAAGCCCTGAACTTGCAATCCACAAATGAAAGATACCATAATATTAGCTACTATATTGAGCTTCCCTTCTGGAATAAACATGACCATAAACAAGATGCCTATTTCAATGCCTAAGAGTACATGTAACCAATCAAAATGTTTTCCTTCTCCAACCTTATACTCTATAATTTTAGCTAACCAAACGCCAAATGCAAAGAAGGAAATAGGAAGGAGATAGTAAATCATCTTCTCTAGATTGCCCTGTGCTATATTATAGCCTAATAAAACTAAATTGCCTGTCTGTGTATTAGCAAATACCTTTCCTCTTGCTAAGTACGAATAAATGTCTAAATAACCTCCTACAAGAGCAAGTAACATAGCAATGCTTAATGACTCAGCCATCTTGCCTTTTTTAAAAAGTCCTTCCATAAGCCCTTCATCCCCTACTTCTTATTGTCTTTAAGAAATAGAGTCTTCTATTCCCAATGCTTTTATTCCTTATTAAAATAGAAAAATCACCATACAGCAACATCCTATAGACTGTATGGTGAATGATTAATCTTCTATTATGAACTTATTCATGGATTTCCATATTCTTTGGTAGAACTAAGTTTAAAATCACAGCTACAAGAAATACAACAGCCACACTGTTATCTGCTAATACATTCCTCATAACATCTGGGAAGATAACAAAAATCTCTGGCACTTGAGTAAAACCAATACCAATACTTAAAGAAAGTGCTACAATAAGCATATTTCTTTGATTATATCCACAGTTTCCGATCATTTGTAATCCACTTACAACGATAGAACCAAACATAATAAGTGTGCAGCCACCTAATACAGGCTCTGGTAATGTAGCTAATAATGTCCCAAATAAAGGACATAATCCAGCTAATACCATAACAATGGCACCCATTAAAAGCGTATAGCGGTTGACTACTTTTGTCATAGCTACTAAGCCTACATTTTGGCTAAATGAAGTAATAGGCATACATCCGAATAGAGCTGAAATAAAACTTACAAAGCCATCACAAGCAATAGAGCCTGATATTTCTTCTTCTTTTGCCTCTCTTCCTAGCCCTGATACAGCTAAAGCCGATGTATCACCAATTGTTTCTGTTGCTGATACTAAGAAAATAAGTACCACTGAAACAATAGCGTTAAGATTAAACTCTGGCTTGAAAGGTAAAAATTGAGGTACTGCAAACATGCTATACCCAGCTAAGTTACCAAAATCTACTTTTCCGAAGCAGATGGCTACAATATAGCCAACAATTAAGCCTACTAAAACAGATAAGTTTTTATAATGTTTTTTAGCTAAAATATTAAATACTAAACAAGTTACTAAGGTAATTGTTCCAATTATTAAATTAGTACTAGATCCAAAATCTGCACTGCCGTTTCCCCCTCCAAATGAGTGAGCACCTACATTTAATAAAGAAAACCCGATAGCCGTCACGACACTAGCTGCTACAATAGGTGTAATGATTTTTCTCCAATACTTAGCAAATAAACCAAGTATA
Source organism: Candidatus Niameybacter stercoravium (assembly GCA_018883975.1). Lineage (GTDB taxonomy): Bacteria > Bacillota > Clostridia > Lachnospirales > Cellulosilyticaceae > Zhenhengia > Zhenhengia stercoravium. The sequence goes on along the minus strand of JAHLFD010000267.1, from coordinate 8,385 downwards.
CCTTCTATAATCCCTCCTACTAAAACAGCTCCAATAACAGCATTGTAACCATACTGACTTCCAATCACACATAAGATAGACACAAAGGTAAAACTAATCCCCATGACAATAGGCATTTTAGCACCAACTCGCCAAACGGGATAAAGCTGAATCATTGTACCTATTCCTGCAATTAACATAGCACATTGGATTAGAGTAGCTGTTTGCTCACTAGAAAGTCCTGCAGCTCCTGCTACAATAATAATAGGTGTAATATTTGCAACGAACATTGCTAAAACATGTTGTAATCCGAAAGGAATTGCTTTTTCAATAGGCACTCTACCATCTAACTGATAGATATTGTCTATTGAAGTGTTGTTAATACTAGTCATTATACACTCTCCAAGTTGTTTTCATGACCGTATAATAAGTCTCTAGATATGTAAAATAAAAATTCATATCGTAGTCAAATCATTTAAGGTGATTTGGTAGAAACTGTTGAACCTTATTTTCAACTTTATACGATGCATTTATTTAAAAATATACGAGAGTATAATAATACATATTTCGACATTTGTCCATCCCTTTCAAATATTCGCACATAAATATCTTAAACTGTCCCTGATTTTATTCTACTGACTTTAGTGACTCTACCATTTCAATCTTTTGTAGTTTAAAATGCATCATGACATTAACTAACATAGCAAAAATAAAGGTTAAAATCACTGCTGTAAGATAGCTTGGCCAATAGATTTCTCTACCAAACATCATTTCATCCATCTCTGCCGTTACAATAATAAATAGGAATAGAACCTTCCCTAATAAAAGTCCAAATAAGGAACCTATTAAGGTAAGCATAATATTTTCTCTATAAATATACCTAGAAACTTTAAAGTCATTAAAACCTAATACCTTAATCGTTGCAATTTCTCTATAACGTTCACTAATATTAATAGTTGTTAAATTATAAAGAACAACAAATGCCAGTAGAGCTGCAGATACAATCAGAATAATGACTACAGTATCTAAACTAGCCGTCATACTTTCAAAACTACCTGCATGCTTCGTTGTAAAGGCAAAGGAAGTAATCTCTTCATCTTGTGTGAGCTCATTTGAAATCACTTCTTCCTGACCTTTACTTGTATCAGTGAGCTGGATTAAGAGCTGATTTGCTTTAGGCATCTTACCTGTAACCCCTTTAGCATAGTCCTTGGACATATATATATAGTGACCTATATAATTTTCTGTAATGCCTGCAACTTTCACCTCATAAATTTCTAAGTCACTATTTTCAAGTTGAATGGTGTCACCTACCTGTACATTTAAGGCCTTAGCTAATTTCTCAGAAATAATAACGCCCTCTTGTCCTAGAGTAAGTGGATCTTGAGATAATCTATCTCGAAGTTTAATAAACTCAGGTAACTTCTCTAGGTCATGAATGACACGTAAAGTCGCAGATCTATCTTCTTCACCATATAGGACTTTAATATTCTCAGTACTTACTTCTAGAAGGTTTTCAATATAGGTACTACTCTCTAGCTTTTCTATACCTGCTTCTTTTACTGTGACTTCTAAGTTATATTTGAAAAGGTCGCCGTATTGTCTATCTACAATGCTTATAACCGATTGTTTTAATCCTAATCCTGCAACTAATAAAGCTGTGCAGCCTGCAATACCAATAGTGGTCATAAAGAATTTCTTCTTGTATCTAAAAATATTACGTGCTACGACCTTCTGGAAGAAGTTCATGTGTTTCCAGATGAAAGGTATACGCTCTAATAAAATACGTTTACCTGCTGGCGGGGCTTTGGGTCTCATAAGCTCTGATGTTTGCTCTTTAAGCTCTTTGATTGTAGCAAAGACTACTGCAAAAATAGTTAAGCATACCATAGCCAAAATAGCTGATAGCGCCTGCACAGGATAAACTTTATTAATGAGTGGTGGCACTGTAAACATCGTGCCGTAGGCAGTATAAATGGTACTTGGAAAGACTTTAAAGCCAATTGCAATACCTAATACACTACCTAATACACTTGCCATCCCTGCATATAAAATATATTTGCTCATAATAGAAAAGGTGCTATAACCTAAAGCTTTATAAGTACCCATAGTGATACGCTGCTCATCTACCATACGCGTCATAGTGGTTAAACATACAAGCGCTGCTACAACAAAGAAAAAGATAGGGAAGACATCACCAATACGCTCAATGGTCTCTGTGGCACTTTTATAATTGGCAAAACCGTAGTTGGCTTCTCTACCTAATACATAAACTTTTGGTTCTTTTAAGTTCTCTAATTGCTCTTTTCCTTTTGCAATTTCCTCTTCAGCTTCTTTAAACTGCTTCTCTGCTTCTTCTTTAGAAGTGAGATACTTATCCTTACCTTCTTCAAGGCTAAGCTTACCTTCTGCTAACTGCTGCTTACCCTCTGCTAAAGTCTTGTAGGTAGCTTCTTTTTCCTGCTTAAGTTTTACTTTTTGCTCATTGAGCTTACGCTTACCTTGCTCTAAAAGAGCCCCTGCCTCTAGAAGCGTTTCTTCTTGCGCTTTAAACTCAGCTAAACCTTTCTTATAAGCTTCTTCATTAACTTGTAAGACTTGTGTGAGGCTTGCAATCTGTTCTTGTAAGACTTGTTTTTGCTGAAGTAAAATTTCCTGACCAATACCTTCTGTGAAAGCAAGCTGTTCTTCTATACTTTGGAGCTTATCCTTTAAAGTTTGTAACTGCTTTTTGCCTTCAGTAAGCTGCACTTTAGCTTCATCTAATTGGCTTTTTATATTTTCTTTTTCAGCATTAAAAAGGGTAAGTCCTTGTTCATACTCTTTTTGATTGGTCTCAAGCTCTGCTTCTACATCTTTAAGTGCTGCTTCTGCCTGTTTAAAACCTTGGTTAGCTTTCGCTTCACCATCTACTAGTTCTTGCTGACTTTTTGCAATTTCCCTTTCTGCTTTTTCAAGTTCTAGAGCTGCATCAGCTAACTCCTTATTGGCTTTTGCTTTTTCTTCTAAAAGCTTTGCCTGACCTTCTTCAAGGTCTTTCTTTCCTTCTGCTCGTAGCTTTTCATAACGCACTAGAGCTCTATCTTCCATAATCGGTTCTAATTGTGCTTTAAAATCATCTACTAAATGGGTATAGGCTTCGCTATAGGCATCTAACTCTTTAGCACCTTTTAATGTGATAAAAAGTTCTGTGTAAATATCACTTTTAAAGTTTTCTTCTGGAATATACATGTAGCTTGCTACACTGCCGTTACCAATTTCAGCACTACCCCTTTCAAAATGCATATAGTAAGGGGAGTTCATAACACCTACTACTGTATATGTGTCATTGTTTAATACATCACTAGTCTCTTCATCTGTTCCAGTGGTTAAGGTAATGGTATCACCTATCTGAACAGGTAATCTAGTTAGTTTAGTCCCATCAATTAAGCATTCATTAGGCCTACTCGGCCATCTGCCTTCTACTAGTCTAGGCTTATTAATCAGCTTTTCATCCTCTGGTGAAAGGCTTCCTAAACTGTGTACCTTAATCACTTTTTCGCTACTCTCTATACTTGCTAACATATTCAAGCTATAGCTGCCCATGATTCTCTCTACCTGTGTGAGCTTACTAATGGCCTCTACATCAGCCTTTTCTATACCTAATGTAGAAAGCACACTAATATCCATCATTTGATACTCATCCATATACTGGTCTGTTGTATCTTTCATCATCGGGCTACTTACCTTAATCCCAGCTAAAAAGGCTACACCTAAAGCTACAATAAGCATAATAGAGAAAAAGCGTCCTAAAGATTTTTGAATCTCCCTATAGGCATCTTTCATTAAAGACTTCTTTCGCATTACCACTCAATCCTTTCTACTGGTGTAGGCTCAGGATTGAGAAGCATTTTCTCCACTTGACCATTTTTCATATAAATAACTTTATCCCCCATTGGTGTAAGGGCTAAGTTATGTGTAATGACTACGACTGTCATATGCATCTCTCGGCACATTTTTTGAAGCAAGCTTAAAACAGCTTTCCCTGTATTGTAATCTAATGCCCCTGTTGGCTCATCACAAAGCAATAACTTAGGATTTTTAGCAATAGCTCTTGCTATGGCTACTCTTTGCTGCTCCCCACCTGAAAGCTGAGAAGGGAAATTATTTTTACGGTCTTTTAGTCCTACTGCATCTAAAATCTCTTCTATATCAAGTGGATTTTTAATAAGCTGTGTGGCTAACTCTACATTTTCTCTTACAGTTAAATTCTGTACTAAATTATAGAACTGAAAGACAAAGCCAATGTCATCCTTTCTATAATTGGTTAATTGCTTCTTATTAAAGTTACTAATGTTGACCTGATCCACAATTAAGTCCCCAGATGAAGGTGTATCCATTCCTCCTAGAAGATTAAGCACTGTACTTTTCCCTGCACCGCTTGTCCCTGCTATAATAACGAATTCTCCTTTATGAATATCAAAGCTTACTCCATCTACAGCTTTGATAGTGACTTCTCCCATTTCATACGTTTTCTTAATATCTTTAAAACAAATGTATGCACTCATGATGACTATCCTTCCTTATTGATTTAGCTTTTATTATAATCTTTTAGTCCTAAAAAGAAAACATTTAGTATTTATGTTCTTAAAGATATTCATGTTATTAAATTTAATCTCAAGTCTAACTAAAAGGTTTTAAACTTAGTTTTGAAGTAAAAGAAAAGAGCAATCCATCCGATCAAGAATAGGTATGCTCTCTCTTCTAAAATTATTTTAATGTATTTTTTCCAATGGCCCTAAAATAAAACAGACGTCTCGCTTTAGGCATACTTAGTAGTTACCAGAGCCATTTCTTTTTATACATATGTTATAGCAATATTTTCTTAAAAACAAATCTAAATTTAAATACATTTTTAATGCGTAATTATCTTTTATACTACTAGTTCATATATGTATTTATCTATTTTCTTTGTATTAATCTTCTAATAACGCTTTAGCATAAGCAATATAATAATGTCTTCCATTTGCACTCGTTTCTAGTTTTGATAATGCCATTAATCCTTCAGATTTTAATTGCTTGCCGATTTTAATTTCTTTATTTGCACTTATTAATAAATCACACAATTCAATTGCCCACTGTGCTTCTTGATTAGCTAAAGAGCTCTTTATTTCTGTTATTACTTTCTCAGTATCTCCAATTAAACTTATCATTTTCTCTGCATATTCTTTTGGTGGTAATTTATTTAAATTTGTTGGATTGCCATCAAACCACCCAACATAACCACTATAAATACTACGAACAGACCAAGCAACAGTCCCATAGAATTCTCCTAGATAAGGTAGCTTTTTGAATTTTTCAGGCAAATCTATCTTACTTGCCAATTCATCCACTGTTAATCCTTTATTCATACCATATAATGTTTCTTCTAAAACATATTCAATTGCATCTCTAAAGTTCCCTAGCACTTCTTGTACATTATTTTTCCCTATTAATGGTTTTGTATGACCTGGCAGAACATATTCAGCTGGGTATGATAATATTAAATCAAGTGTATCAATCCAAGCACTTACATCTCTATATTGACTCCCACGAAGCGCATATAAATTAGGCCAACACCCATAATAATTATCACCACAACAAATCACTTTACTCTCAGGTAGCCAGACAAATATTTGATCATCTGTCTCACCAATGGCTGAAATTAGCTCTACATTAACACCATCTATACTACGTTTTACCTTTTCCTCACTATAAAGCGTTGTAGGTGAAACAAATGCAGATTTTCCTTCTCCAACAGCGAACCCTTCTCGAATTCCAATACCCTGCGTAATGACTTCTTCATCCGATAGGTTATATCCAAATTGATAAGTCGTACGCTTTTTAAGTATGTCATTCAATTTATCTGTACGACCAAGTATTGGTTTCTTTGGCGTGAAAGCTATAATTTCATTAACAGTATCTTTGAAAACAGCCCCGCCTCCTCGGTGGTCCGGATGACCATGCGTATAGATAATAGTTCTAACTGGTTTCTCTGTAATATCATTAATTATTTTTTTTAATTTTTCAGCTCTTACATCTGTATCAAAAGTATCAATTAGAATAACTGAGTTGTCTGCTTCTATAATAATTGCATTGCTATGCCCATATCCCATTACATGATAAATACCATCCGTAACTTTTGTAACAGTTGGTGGATATGCAGTATCTGCAAAATTCTTTAATAGTTTTTCCCCATCTTCTCTTAACATATTTAACACCTTATCCTTTACTATTTTTCAAAGTAAATTTTTACTCCATTTTATTATATATAGAAACAGTTTGATTTTTTACATCAAATTGTTTCAAGGTTTCCTTATCTATATTCTCTTTCCCCAATATAGAGTAAGATTCAAAAGCTATTCGAAAGGATTAACCTTCACTTTGTGTATTTAGTTTTTTAAGTAACATCACACCTATAACAAGCATAACTGGGAACACAATAGCTGCAAGTAATCCTGCTTTAAGGCCTAGTCCTGCTGCATCCGATACAACACCTGCAATCCAAGGACCTACTGCTGCGCCTATATCTCCAAAAATGGCAAGCATACCAAACATAGCTGTCCCGCCCATTGGGTAAGTCGCTGAAGTTAGACTAAATGTTCCAGGCCACATTAAACTTACTGATAAACCTGTTACCGCACACCCAAAAAGAGAAATAAAAGGATTCTGCACAAAAATGGTTACTGCGTAGCAAATGACACATAGGATACCACTTGCCATAAGGGCACGATTTAGATTAATTTTATGCCCCCATATACCGTAAATGCTTCGCCCAACCCCCATGAGTGCCGCAAAAAGGCAAGGACCTAGTAAGTCTCCTACTACCTTTGGAACTTGTAAGCCTTTCTCCGCAAAAAGTGAAGACCACTGAGACATAGTAATCTCAGATGCTCCAGCACAAAGCATAAGAAGTAAGGCAATCACAAATCCACGTGTAGAAAGCAACTCACCAATACTCATAGTTGGTGCATCTTCATGTGGCTCTATAATCGGTACTTTAAGGAAATTCTTAATGTTGTAAAGTGGAATGAATGCCCATAAAATCGGTAATACAAACCAATAAGAAGACCCAATTGCTTTAAGGAAGAGTGTTGTAAGAAGTACAACCCCTACTTGCCCCCAACAGTAGAAAGAATGCAATAGGCTCATAGCTGATGCCTTCTCATCTCCTGGTAAGAACTCTACAATAGGGCTTACGAGTACTTCAATGATTCCTCCTCCAATAGCATAAATCATAACGGCAATCACAAGTCCCATATAAGGTGTTGGCATAATAAATGGTAATACCCCTAAACTCATTAGCCCTATACTACAAAATATATGAGCTATTACAGCAGCCTTACGATAACCAATACGGTCTACATATTTAACAGATAAAATATCTGCCACAATCTGAGTTCCAAAGTTAATTAAAATTAATCGACCAATCATCTCAAAAGAAATATGATACTGATCCTGGAAAATAACAAAAAGTAACGGCGCTAAATTAACGACTATTGCCTGGGTAATATACCCTAGGTAACAAGCGCGCAAAGTATGTTTGTATGTATATTTCACTTCTTATCCCCCTTTATTGCTTTATTTATTGTTTTATTTATTATTTTTATTTGTTCTTCTATATAATTGAAATTATTTCATCCTCTTATTAAGTATTCTTAAAGCGCGTCTTATATGTTTCCCTTCCCCTTTCTCCATTGGGGCTGTTTCTCCTGCTCCTCTTACCTCATAAAAAAAGGGCTGTTTATACAGCCCTCCTTTTTTTATTATTTACCAAAACCAAGTGTAATGATTTGGTAAGGTTTCACTGCTACAGTGTGGTCTACTGCGCCGTGGTTTTCTTCAAGAAGGTTACTCATGTACATTGGCATATCTGCTTCAAGTGTTAAGTTTTCTTCTTTATCACTTACAGAGTACCATCTTGTTACGATGTCACCTGTTTCTTTGCTTACTTTAAGTGATGAGTACATTGTGCTCATAGCAGCTTTTGGAGCCATGATTGGAGCGTACTCTTTAACAGCACCCTCTTTAACTACTGTTTGCATTGCTGCAAATGGAATTTGGAATTGGTAAGCTTCAACATATGAAGCGTATACATCATCACCAGCTCCGTGAGGAATGATTTCGAACTCAACTTCTTGGTGACCTAAGCATTGTGCTTCTGGTGTTGGGAATACACCCCAGTCTCCAAGTTCACGTGTACCTCTATGGATTGTTAAAGCGATTGTGCTCATACCATCACGAAGAAGTTCGTATTCGTTAAGACCTTTGTTTGCTACTGTTAAACCAACATTTTCATCATGTACGTTGATGAATGCTTGTTGATGTTGTGCATTACATGGGTTTCTCCATTCTTTACTTGGAACTGTATCACGTTTTGCAACTTCG